>JBFIHN010000261.1:0-5377 GCA_041601775.1 Acidimicrobiales bacterium | reverse complement strand
CTCGTCCTCGACGTCGTGACGGTGGAGGGGTGGTCCGAAGTTCTTCGGCGCGACGAACTCCATGACGGTCATCTGTCCGTTGGTGTCCTCGCCGGTGAGCTTCGCGGTGAAGAGGTTGTTGAGGAAGTGGAAGTGCTCTCCCTCGCCTCGGGCGATCAACGTGGGGCTCTGGAGTGTCATGGTTCGAACGGTACGAAGCGCCCCGCGATCGCGATATCCCGACCCTGGGTGGAGCGTCTCCCCACCTGCGGGGTGCCGACCCCCCAGGTGGGGGATGGGTGCTCCTGCCGGCGGCGCCGTACCGTTGACCCATGGGGATCACGTCCTTCACCACCGCGCGCGACCAGCTCGTGACCGCTGCCGGCGAACGGCTGACCGGCGAGGAGGCGTGTGCGGCGATCGTCCGCGCCTTCGCTCTGGTCGCCCCAGCCGACGCGGTCGCCGTGATGACGACCGATCCGCAGACGAACCTCCCGGCCGGCGGGATCGTGCGCGGCTTCCAGCCTGCGGACTGCGTCCCGTTCTGGGACAACGAACTGCTCGACCCGGACTTCATCAAGTTCAACGACCTGGCGCGGAGCATCGACCCGGTCGCGACGATGGCCGAGGTCACCGACGGCGACCTCGAGCGCAGCCCCCGGTTCCAGAGCCTCTACAAGGCCCACGGGGCGAGCGATGAGCTGCGCGTGGCGTTCCTGGCCGGCACCACGTGCCTGGCCATCGGAGCGTTCGTCCGGTGCGACGGCCACGTGTACTCACCGACGGAGATCCGCGACGTACGGAACCTGATGGTCCCGGCGACGAACGTGGTTCGCAGCGCGTTGGCGCACGTGACGGAGCCGCTGACGTCGCGGGGGCCGGTCGTCGTCCTGATCGACGCCAAGGGAAGGGTCGTGAGCCAGTCGGCGGACGCCGACGAGGTGTTGGAGGATCTGCGGATCGAGCTCGACGATGCCTTGCCCGGAACGATCCTGGTCGCCGCCTCCCGAGCCCGGTCCAGCCGTTCGACCACGCGGCTCACGACCCGACTCCGAGGCACGAGCGGACGGTGGGTCCGCATCCACGTCACGCCGATGGAGGGCGACGACGGCATCGTCTCGGTCACCATCGACGCCGCCGGCCCCGGCGACCTGGTCCCGATCCTCCTCGATTCGTACGGTCTGACCGAACGGGAGAGCGACATCGTGTTGCTCGTGTGTCGCGGGACCGGCACCAAGGAGATCGCGACCGAGCTGTCGATCTCGGTGCACACCGTCCGCGACCACCTGAAGTCGATCTTCGACAAGTCGGGTGTGACCAGTCGCGGCGAGCTGGTGGCGAAGCTGTTCTCCAACCACGTCCTGGAGATGTTCGAGGACAACGTGGCGCACCTCTGAACCGGCGAGGGTCCTTGCTACGGGTCTCCCCGCCGAGCACCATTGAGGCGTGCCGCTGTCCCCCGACGACCGTGCGATCCTCGCGTTCGAGGGCTCGTGGTGGCTCGCGCCGGGCGCGAAGAGCGCAGCGATCCGTCGCGAGCTCGACCTGGCGGCGTCGACCTACTACAAGCGGTTGTCGACGATCATCGACGACCCGGACGCCATGACGGCCGATCCGCTGCTGGTCCGTCGATTGCGACGCGATCGGGCCGATCGGCGGAGAACGCGCCACACTGGCCCTCGATGGAAGCGGAGCCACCCGTGAGTGAAGAGACCGAACGCCCCCGTCGTCGCCGACGCCAACCGCCGACCCCGCCCGAGCCCCAGGGCTCACCGGTGAAGGGCGCGGTCCTCGTCGCCATCGCCGTGGTGATCGGCCTCGTGTTGTTGCGCGACGACAGCTCCAGTACCGCCCAGGTGTCCGTCGGCGCCGCCGACGACCCGGCCGTGTCGGCCGATCCCGACACCACGTCGTCGACGACGACGACCACGGTCGCGCTCCGGGCTCCGGCCGCGGTCAAGGTGCTCGTGGCCAACGGTTCGGGCGTGAACGGTGCCGCAGGCACCAAGACCACGGATCTCGAGGCTCTCGGGTACGTGACCGCGAACCCGACCGACGCCGAACGGGTCACCGCCACCGTCATCTACTTCACGGACACCTACCAGCCCGAGGCCGAGGCCCTGGCCACGGCCATCGGCGCCGATCCGGCGGCCGTCACGCCGTTGCCGACACCGGCACCGGTCGACGACACCCAGCTCTCGAACCTGATCGTGGTCCTCGGACCCGATCTGGCCACGTCCGGCTAGACCCGGTCAGTCGACGGTGGGCACCCGCACCGTGGCGATGTCGATCCGGTAACCGATCGTGCCCCGGGCGGGCGCTGCGACGATGCCGGCCGGCGGTTCCACGAGGACCTCGACGGTGCCGCGGATCTCGGTGTCGTCGCCCCGCGCCGCTCCGTCGTCGAGGTCGTAGGTCGTCCGTGACGTGCTCGACTGCGTGCCTCGCACGGTGACGACGCCGTCGGCGGTGTCGATCCTGCTGCGGATCGGGACGCTCAGTTCGACGACGATCACGGCGACGTCGTTGCCGTCGACGACGCCGAGCGATTCGACGCGGCCGCGGCCCCGCACGGTCACCAGGGCATCGCGTCCTGCCGGCGCGAAGGTCCGGGCGATCTCCCAGCTGACGCCCGGTTCGAGGGGGCCGTCGGGCGGACTGGCGACGTCGCCGGGGAGGTCGGTGGCGAGGTCGAGCCCCAGCGCGTCGGCCGGCACCCCCTCGACCAGGTCGATGGCGGTCAGTCGGTCGCCGCGGTCGAAGCGGACCTCGTAGGTGCGCTGCGTGGAGCCGTCGCGCTCGAGCGTGACCTCGACGGTGACCTCGTCGTCGTCGACGGCGACGATGCGTTCGGTCGCGACGAGCACCGACTCGCTGTCCTCCCCCGTGGTCGCGCCGTCGATCGTCCGCTCGATCTCGGTGGTGATGTCGGAGCGGAAGCGATAACCGTCGCCCACGGCCGGGTCGAAACGGATCGCGACCGTGTGGGGGTCACACGCAGCGACGACGAACGCCAGGACGGCGATGACGAGCACGCGACGGGCGGACATCGGACGCAGTGTGTCAGAGGCAACACCCGCTCCCCAGGGTCCAGTGCACGGTTCGTCTCGGTCCCGATCTACATTCGCACCCGTGACGCCCGAAGCCATCCGCTCGGCTGTCGGCGCGGATCCCCGGTCGACGGCATTGCTGTTCGACTTCGACGGCACGCTGGCACCGATCGTCGACGACCCCGAGGGAGCGGCGCCCGAGCACGGTGCCCTCGAACTGCTGGACCGGCTCGCGGATGGGTACCGGCGGGTGGCGATCGTCAGTGGCCGTCCCCGCTCGTTCCTCGCGCCCCTGGTCCCGGCATCGGTCGACCTCTCCGCGCTGTACGGCCTCGAGTCCCGCATCGACGGGGTGCCCTCGGATCACCCCGAGGCCCAGCAGTGGCGCTCGGTGATCGACGAGGTCTCCGCGACCGCCGACCTGCCTGCGGGTGTCGTCGTCGAACCGAAGCGGTTCTCGCTCACGGCGCACTTCCGTCGTGTGCCCGAGGCCCAAGCCGAGGTCGAGGCGTGGGCGACACGGACGGCCGTCGAGACCGGCCTGGTGGCACGACCGGCCAAGGCGTCGATCGAGCTGCATCCACCGTTGGACGTCGACAAGGGGACCGCAGTGCGCGAGCTCGCCGCGGGGTGCACGACGGTCTGCTACGTGGGCGACGACGTCGGGGACCTGCCGGCGTTCGCCATGCTCGACCAGATGCGGGCCGAGGGCGTCCACAGCATCAAGATCGCCACCGCCGGTGCCGGCCTGCCGCGCTCGATGGAACGGGCCGCCGATCTCGTGGTCGACGGCCCCGGTGCCGTCGTCTCGCTGTTCTCGCCGCTGGTCTGACCGCGGTCCCCGACCCACGACGGGGTGTCAGCATGGGCGGATGCGTGTCGTCGCCGCCCCCGACAAGTTCCGCGGCACCGCCTCGGCCGCCGCCGTCGCGGCCGCCGTCGCCCGTGCCGCCACCGCGGCCGACTGGGACTGCGACCAGGTCCCGGTCGCCGACGGGGGAGAGGGCACGATCGACGCGCTCGGTGGGGCCAACCGGTCCACGGTCGTCCGCGGTCCGCTGGGCCACCCGGTCGATGCGGCATGGCGACTCGACCGCGGCACGGCCGTCGTCGAGATGGCGGCCGCGTCGGGGCTCTTGCTCGCGGGCGGTGCCGAGGGCAACGACCCCATCGCCGCGGACACGCACGGTACGGGCGAGCTGATCCGTCTGGCCGTCGAGTCCGGGGCTCGGCGGGTCATCGTCGGACTGGGAGGCTCGGCGACCACCGACGGCGGGCTGGGAGCGCTTCGGGCCATGCAACCGCTGCAGCGGTACCGGGCCGTGGACCTTCGGGTCGCGTGCGACGTGCGCACCACCTTCGTCGCCGCCGCCCGGACGTTCGGACCGCAGAAGGGCGCGAGCGCCGCCCAGGTCCGTCTGCTCGAGAACCGGTTGGCGCGCCTGGCCGACGTCTACGAGCAGGATCACGGCGTCGACGTCCGTTCTCTCCCGCGGTCGGGCGCCGCTGGGGGTCTCGCCGGAGGTCTCGCCGCGATCGGGGGACACCTCGAAGACGGATTCGACCTGGTCGCCGACGAGGTGTCGTTGGACGAGGTCATCGCGGGAGCCGACCTCGTGGTCACGGGTGAGGGTTTCCTCGACGACGAGTCCTTCGACGGCAAGGTCGTCGGAGGCGTGGTCGCCCTGGCCGACTCGCTGGGGGTGCCGGTGCTCGCCGTGGTCGGCCAGGTGCTCGACGGCGCCGGCGACGGACGATCGTCGGGTCCGGAACCGCTGCAGGTCGTCTCCCTCGTGGACCGCTTCGGAGAGGCGTCCTCGATGCACGACACCACGGCCTGCATCGAGACCGTCGTGCGTGAAGTGCTCGCCGCCCGGTCGTGATCCCCGGTCGTGATCCCCGGTCGTGATCGGGCGGTCAGGACCCGCGCCGCGACCCGACGATGGCCCAGATGACGGCGACGGCGACGGCCACCACGAAGGCGAGCTTCAACAGCGACAGGATCGCCCCGATGACCCAGCCGACCACCATCAACGCGACGATCAGGCCGAGCACCGTCACCACCAGCGTGGGCAGGATGCGTGGCGGTCGGTCGACGTCCATGAGGCCACGATAGGAGCGCCCGCAGCAGGCCGTCGGGGTTCCGGTACCGTGCGGGCGATGTTCGATCGATTCGCAGTGGCAGGACGCGCCGCCTGGGCCCTGCTCGGCGTCGGTGCCGCGCTCGCTGTGGTGCTGTGGATCGGCTGGCAGTTCCGCGTGGTGTTCCCTCCCCTCGTGCTCGCCGGTGCGATCGTGTTCATCCTGAACCCGGTGGTGACCGCGCTGGCGAAGCGTCATGTCCCCCG
>JBFIHN010000260.1:0-5381 GCA_041601775.1 Acidimicrobiales bacterium | reverse complement strand
CTTCTTCCCGATCGCCGACTACGACGATCTCAGCGTGTCGCAGATCACCCCGCTGCTGTCGCAGCTCGAGGGCGACGAACTCGCCGAGGTCCGCGAGCGCGAGACCGCCGGCGCCGGTCGCAAGACCATCCTCTCCGAGATCGATCGCCTCGTCGGCTCGTCGCCCGCCGCCTCGTCCGCGCCGGCTGCGGCACCCGCTCCCGCCGAGGAGGCTCCAGCCGAGCAGACCCCGGCCGAGCAGACCCCGGCCAAGAAGGCTGCGGCGAAGAAGAAGGCGCCGGCCAAGAAGGCTGCGGCGAAGAAGAAGGCGCCGGCCAAGAAGGCTGCGGCGAAGAAGAAGGCGCCGGCCAAGAAGGCCCGCAAGACGGCCAAGAAGAAGGCCGCGCCTCGCTTCCCCATCGCCAACTACGACGAGCTCACCGTTGCCGACATCCGGCCTCGGCTGACCGACCTCGACAATGGTCAGCTGGCGCAGGTGCGCGAGCGTGAGCTGTCGGGCGCGGGTCGCAAGACGATCCTCAAGGACATCGACAGCCGGATCGGCTGACGCCTGGAGCTGCTCCCGACGGGAGCGGCTGCGCTGTCGGGCGGGTTCGGGTCGGTCTGCGGTCGGGGTGTGCCCCGCGGTCAGACGACGACGACGGCCAGATGGAGTGCTCGGCCGTCCGCGAGCTGGATGCGGTGGCCGTCTCGCAGGGGCGTGTCCGGGATCACGATCTCGGTGGCCAAGACGGCGGCCATGAGCTGCTCGCGATGTCGATCGACCGCGTCGGCGACGTCGCGGTGGTGTCCGACGTCGAGCACCAGTCGGACGCGGTCCGAGACGTGGAGGCCGTCGTGGCGGCGGAGTTCGTTGACCTCGCGGGCCAGGTCGCGCACCAGGCCCTCGGCCTCGAGTTCCGGGGTCACGTCGCAGTCGAGCCGCACCAGTCCGCCGCCGCCGGGGATGGCCGCGGTGGCGTCGGGGTCGTCCGCCTCGAGCTTGCGCACGTAGTCGCCGGGGCCGAACCGATGACCGGACACGACGAGCTCGTCGGCGTCCGCGTCGTAGGTGTAGTCGAGGGACTTCATGGCCTTGACGACCACCGGCGTGTCCTTCCCGAGGCGCTTGCCGACGCTGCGGAGGTCGACCTCGAACCGTTCGGCGCCGAGCGCTCCGGCATCCGCGAACTCGACGGTCTTGACGTTCACCTCGTCGGCGAGCAGGGCTCGGAAGGGTTCGAGTGCGGCGGCGTCGGCCACGGCGATGGTGAGCGTGGACAGCGGAAGCCGGCGACGAAGGCCGCGTGTCTCACGGATCGACTTCGCGGCAGAGGCGATGTCTCGGACCTCGTCCATCGCGGCGACCAGGTCGGGGTCGGCGGGGAGGGCAGCCGGATCGGGCCAGTCGGTGAGGTGTACGGACCCGTTGCCGGTGAGGTCGCCCCAGACCTGTTCGGTCAGGAGCGGGAGCAGCGGTGCCGCGACGCGGCAGAGGTTGTCGAGGACGGTGTGCAGGACGTCGATGGCGACCTGGTCCTCGGCCCAGAACCGTTCCCGTGAGCGGCGGATGTACCAGTTGTTGAGCGAGTCGAGGAACGAGCCGATCGCCCCGGCCGCGCCCGACAGGTCGAACGCGTCCATGCGTTCGGTGACGTCCTCGACGAGGATCCGGGTCTTGGCGAGCACGTAGCGGTCGAGCACCTGGTCGAGGTCGGTGTCCGGGCCGACGCTGGTGCCGCGCCGGGAGTCGGCGCCGGCGTTCGCGTAGAGCGAGAGGAAGTACCAGGCGTTCCAGATGGGCAGGAGCACCTGACGGACGGCGTCCTGCATCGGGCCCTTGGCCGCGACCATGTCGCCGCCGCGGACCGCGGCCGACGACAGCAGCGACCAACGCATGGCGTCGGAGCCGATGGTGTCGAACACGTCGACGGGGTCGGGATAGTTCTTCAGGCGTTTCGAGAGCTTCTGGCCGTCATCGCCCAGCAGCACGCCGTGGACCACACAGGTCTCGAACGCCGGTCGGTCGAACAGGGCGGTCGAGAGCACGTGGAGGGTGTAGAACCAGCCACGGGTCTGGCCGATGTACTCGACGATGAAGTCACCGGGGAAGTGGTTCTCGAACCAGTCGGTGTTCTCGAACGGGTAGTGCACCTGGGCGTAGGGCATCGATCCCGACTCGAACCAACAATCGAGGACGTCGGGGATCCGGCGCATCATCGACTGGCCCGTCGGGTCGTCGGGGTTGGGGCGGACGAGTTCGTCGATCATCGGGCGGTGCAGGTCGGTGACCTCCACGCCGAAGTCGGCCTCCAGTTCGGCGATGGAGCCGTAGACGTCGATCCGGGGGTACCGGTCGTCGTCGGACTTCCACACGGGGATCGGCGAGCCCCAGAAACGGTTACGGCTGATCGACCAGTCGCGGGCACCCTCGAGCCACTTGCCGAAGCTGCCGTCCTTGACGTGTCCCGGGACCCAGTTGATCTGCTGGTTCAGCTCGATCATGCGGTCCTTGATCTGCGTGACCGCGACGAACCACGACGACATCGCCTTGTAGATCAACGGCGTGTCGGTGCGCCAGCAATGGGGGTAGCTGTGCAGGTACGAGTCGTGACGCACGACGACGCCACGCTCCTTCAGGTCGCGCACGATGTCCTTGTTGGCGTCGAAGACCTGCATGCCCGCATAGGGCGGGACCTCGGCGGTGAAGGCGGCCTTCTCGTCGACGGGTGCGATGGTCGGGATGCCGGCGGCGTCGGCGAGGGTCTTGTCGTCCTCACCGAAACCCGGGGCGATGTGGACGATCCCGGTTCCCTCGTCGTCGGCCACCCAGTCGGCGACGAGCACCTGGTGGGCGTTCTCGGTGCCGGCGAAGAAGTCGAAGATCGGTGCGTAGGTCGCGCCGCCGAGATCGGCACCGGTGAGCGAGCCGACGTGCGTGGCGCCCTCGAGCTGCGGCGCGTACTTCTCGACCGTGTTCGAACCGAGGACGTACTCGTCGCCGTCGGCGTCGCGGTACACCTCGTAGGAGACGGCCGGGCCGACCGCTACTGCGAGGTTCGAGGGGAGCGTCCACGGGGTGGTGGTCCACACCAGGAGACGTCGGCCGGCGTGATCGCCGCTCGTGAGCTGCACCCAGACCGTGACCGCGGGATCCTGCCGCTCGCGGTACGCGTCGTCCATGCGTGTCTCGAAGTTGGAGAGCGGCGTCTCGCACTCCCAGCAGTAGGGGAGCACGCGCTGGCCTTCGTAGGCCAGACCCTTGTCATGAAGGGTCTTGAACGCCCACATGACCGACTCCATGAACGTGGTGTCCATGGTCTTGTAGTCGTTCTCCATGTCGACCCAGCGGGCCTGACGGGTCACGTAGCTGTGCCAGCCGTCGGCGGTTCCGTCGACGAGCGAGCGACACTCGGCGTTGAAGACGTCGACGCCGAGTTCCTCGATGGCCTTGCGGCCCATGACATCGAGACGCTTCTCGGCCTCCTGCTCGGCGGGCAGGCCATGGCAGTCCCAGCCGAAGCGCCGCTCGACCAACTTGCCGCGCATCGTCTGGTAGCGGGGGACCGCGTCCTTGACGAAGCCGGTCAGCAGATGGCCGTAGTGGGGCTGTCCGTTGGCGAAGGGCGGCCCGTCGTAGAAGACGAACTCCTCGGCGTCGGCGCGCTGTGCGATCGACCGCTCGAAGGTCGACTCCTTCTCCCACCGCTCGATCACGGAACGCTCGAGTTCCGGGAACGAGGGGTTCGGTTCGACGTCGGGATAGGCGCCTGGTTCCGGTGCAGCCATCCGGACATCCTAGGGATGGGGTTGCGGCAGCCCTCATCGAGATCGGCGCCCCGCACCGAGGGCGCCTTGCTGCCCGGCCGACGGCGACGTATCCTTCCGGATCCTTTGTGCGGGAGGAGCACGAACGTGGCACGAGCCAAGAAGGTCTCGAAGAGCGGCAAGAAGGCAGCGTCGAAGTCCGGCGCAGCCAAGAAATCGACGAAGAAGAAGGCCGTGACCGAAAAGACGTCGGCGAGCAAGACGACCACGAAGAAGAAGGACGCAGCCAAGAAGGCCGCGCCCGCCACGAAGGCGGTGAAGAAGTCCCCGCCGAAGGCGACCCGAGCCAAGAAGGCGAAGTCGCCGTTCGACTCGAGGTTCCTCGAGCAGATGCGCAAGCTCCTGCACGTCGAGCGCGAGACGTACGACCGTCAGGCGACCATGCTCCAGGCGGAGGCCGACAGCCTCGTACAGGACATCGACCCCGGCGACGTCCAGTTCGACGAGGAGTCGGGCGAAGGCGACACGATCGCCGTCGAGCGTGGGCGGGACCTGGCCCTCGCATCGAAGGCGCGCGAGATGATCGAGGAGATCGATCACGCGCTGACCAAGTTCGATCTCGGGACGTACGGGATCTGTGAGGTCTCCCAGGAGCCGATCCCCAAGGAGCGCCTCGAGGCCATTCCGTGGGCGCGGGAGAAGGTTGAGTACAAGGTCGGTGGCTTCGGTCGACGCTGAACCCCGCGTCCCCGACGGTCCGGACACGCCGGGCCAGCACGAACCGTCACGTCCCGTGTCCCGCATCGTCGGGATCGCAGCCGTGGTCCTGGTCCTCGACCAGCTCACCAAGTGGTGGGCGATCGAGGCGCTGAGCGACCCGCCACGGGTGATCGACCTGTTCTGGACGTTGCGGTTCAACCTGCTCTACAACCGCGGCACGGCGTTCAGCCTCACCGACAACAGTGGACCCGTCGTGTCCGTCATCGCCGTCGTCGTGGTCCTCGCGTTGTTGCGCTCGGGCCGTCGGCAACGGTCGCCGTGGGTCCTGCTGAGCTATGGGCTGGTGGCCGGTGGCACGGTCGGCAACCTGGTCGATCGGATCTTTCGCGAGGGCGACGGCATCCTCGGCGGCGGCGTGGTCGACTTCGTCGACCTGCAGTGGTTCCCCGTGTTCAACCTCGCCGACGCTGCGCTCACGATCGGCATCGCCGTGTTGCTGATCGCAGGATTCTTCACCGATGCGTTCGACGAACAGGATCGCGAGTGATGGCACGTTGACCGTGTTCGAAGCAGCCCTGCCCGAAGCCCTCGACGGCGAGCGGCTCGACCGCGTGGTCGCGATGCTGTGCGACCTCCCGCGCAAGACCGCTGCCGCGCTCGTCGACGGTGGCGAGGTCCGACTCGACGGAGCCGTCCACACCCGCCGATCCACGCGGGTGCTGCACGGCCAGACGATCGCGTTCGAGATGCCCGAGGCCGAGCCCGAGTACGAACTCGTGGCCGAGGACGGCGTGGAGTTCGTCGTGGTCCACGACGACGACGACGTGATCGTGGTCGACAAGCCGGCCGGTCTCGTGGTGCACCCGGGAGCCGGCAACGCCAGCGGAACCCTGGTCCACGGTCTGCTGGCCCGG
>JBFIHN010000259.1:0-5401 GCA_041601775.1 Acidimicrobiales bacterium | reverse complement strand
CGACTGCGAACTGCCTTGGTGCGCGTGCGGGCCGGCGACCACGATTGGTTCACCAAGCCGATGTTTCCCAGCTACCACTCCGTGTGGTTCGAGCTCCACGAAGACCTGCTCGCGACGCTCGGCACCGAACGCGCCACCGAAAGCGAGATCCTCTGATGGGAACCCTGCCAACTGCGAGATTCGGTCGGGTGCTGACGGCGATGATCACGCCCTTCGACGCCGATGGCCGCATCGACCTCGACGGGGCACAACAGCTCGCCCGCTGGCTGGTCGACCACGGGAGCGATGGGCTGGTGGTCAACGGCACGACCGGTGAGTCGCCCACGTTGTCGTCGGCCGAGTCGATCGACCTGTTCCGTGCGGTACGCCAGGCCGTCGACGCCCCCGTCGTCGCGGGTACCGGTTCGAACGACACCGCCCACGCCATCCGCCAGACCGAGGCCGCCGCAGGCATCGGCGTCGACGGCGTCCTGGTCGTGGCCCCGTACTACAACAAGCCGTCGCAGGCAGGACTCGACCAGCACTTCCGGATGATCGCCGCCGCGACCGACCTGCCGATCATCCTCTACGACATCCCGGGACGGACCGGGCGCAAGGTCGACACGTCGACGATCGTCCGTCTGGCCCAGGACGTCCCGTCGCTCGTCGCGCTGAAGGACGCTGCGGGGAATCCAGCCGAGACCGCGACCCTGATCGCCGAGGCTCCGGACGACTTCACGGTGTACTCGGGCGACGACAACCTCACGCTCCCGTTGCTGGCCGTCGGGGCGTGCGGCACGATCAGCGTCGCCTCGCACTGGGCGGGCGAAGAGATCCACGCCATGTTCGACGCGTTCGACCAGGGCGACGTCGCGACGGCGCGGGCGATCAACGCGCGACTGTTGCCGTCGTATGCGTTCGAGACCTCGCTCGACGCGCCGAATCCCGTGCCCACCAAGGCGATGCTGCGCAGCCTCGGGCTGCCCGCGGGGGAGTGTCGCCCGCCGATGGGCCCGACGCCCGACGGCCTCGAGGTCGTGGCCAAGGAAGTCTGGGACACCCTCCACCACTAGGGGATCTGTCGTCGATTCCCGTCAATGGTTGCGTGAACTCACGAAATTTCCCGCTGGACGGTTACCGTGCGGGCATGGCCAAACCCGTGAAGATCACGTTCCTCGGCGGTCTCGGGGAGATCGGCCGCAACTGTGCGTGCATCGAGGTCGACGACCGCATCATGCTCATCGACTGCGGTCTGATGTTCCCGGATCTCGACATGCTCGGTGTCGACCTGGTGCTGCCCGACTTCAGCTACCTGTACGAGAACGCCGACCGGATCGAGGGCGCGATCCTCACCCACGGCCACGAGGACCACACCGGTGGCCTCGCCTTCCTGCTGCGCGACGTCAGCTTCCCGCTCTACGGCTCGGAACTGACGCTCGGGTTGGCGCGGAACCGCATCGAGGAAGCCGGGCTGCTCGACCGGACCGAGTTCATCCCGGTCACCGACGGTGAGCGACGTCAGATCGGTCCCTTCGACTGCGAGTTCATCCCGGTCACCCACTCGGTGCCCCATGGCTTCGCCACCGCGTTCCACACACCCCAGGGCGTGATCCTGCACTCGGGCGACTTCAAGATCGACCTCACCCCCGTCGACGGTCGGCTCACCGACCTGTCCCGCATGGGTTCGCTCGGCCACGACCCGGGCGTCCGGTTGCTCCTCGCCGACTCGACCAACGCCGAAGAGCACGGTCACTCGGCCAGCGAGACCAGCGTCGGCCAGGTCCTCTACGACCTGTTCCACGCGCACGAGGGTCGCCGGATCATCACGGCGTGCTTCGCGAGCCACGTGCACCGCGTCCAGCAGATCGCCGACGCAGCCATCGCGTTCGACCGCAAGATCGCCACGCTCGGCATGTCGATGAAGAAGAACGTGAAGCTGGCCCGCGACATGGGCCTGCTGAACATCCCCGAGCGGAACCTGATCGACATCGAGAAGATCGACGACTTCCCGCCCGAGCAGATCTGCATCATCTCGACCGGGAGTCAGGGCGAGCCGATGTCCGCGCTCGCGCTCATGGCCGCGACCGAGAGTCGCTGGCTGACCTTGACGCCCGACGACACGGTCATCTTGAGCTCGCACCCCATCCCCGGCAACGAGATGAACGTCTCGAAGGTGATCGACGGCCTGGTCCGACAGGGCGTCGAGGTCGTGTACTCCGGGATCGCCGACGTGCACGCCACCGGCCACGCCAAGGCGGAGGAACTCAAGACGTACCACTCGATCATCAAGCCCGAGTGGTTCATCCCCGTGCACGGCGAGTACCGGCACCTCGTGGCCCACGCCAAGCTGGCCCGCAAGATGGGCATCGCCCCGGACCACGTCTGGGTCTGCGAGGACGGGCACCAACTCGAGTTGAACGACAACGGGCTCAAGGCCGTGGGCAAGGTGCCCGCCGGCTACCTCTACGTCGACGGCACGATCGGCGACGTGGGCCACGGTGTGCTCCGCGACCGGCGGGTCCTGGCCGAGGAAGGGGTCGTGGTCGTGATCGTCACCGTCGACGTCGAGACGGGTGCGCTCATCACCTCGCCCGAGATCGTGACCCGAGGCTGGGTCTACGAAAAGGAAGCCGAAGGCCTGCTGTCCGACTGCGCCACCGTGGTCGAGAAGGCGATCGGCGAGGTCAAGGACCCCACCGACATCGAGGCGGTGCAGCGGGCCGCCCGCAAGGCCGCCGGACGCTTCGTCAACAAGGAGACCAAGCGCCGACCGATGATCGTGCCGGTCGTCATCGAGGCGTAGCCGGCCGAGCCAGCCGGCCACGGAGCCTCCCACGAGGCTGGTGTGGCTGGTGTTAGCGTTGTTGGCACTGTGGCTGCCACGCGCTCAACGCCGAAAACGACGTCCAAGACGACCAAGTCGACGAGGAAGAAGTCGACAGGTGCCGGCGCGTCCCGCAAGCCGCCTGCCAAGGGCACGCGAACCCGCAAGAAGGCACCACCGCCCACCGCGACCCAGCGGATGACGGCGACCGTCGGGACCGCCCTCGACGGCCGTTACGCCGACGTCGCCGGTCTGGCGCTCATCGGCGCCGCCATCGTGGCCGGCGCCGGCCTCTACGCCGACGTCGCCGGTCCCATCGGCCGGCTCTTCGCGGACGCGGCCAGCGGCCTCGCGGGTCTGGCCGGGGTGTTCGTGCCGCCGATCCTGGTCCTCGTCGGCATCGCCCTCGTACGTGACAACGACCCCGAGACCGGCGACGGGCTCTTCGGACGAGCGCATCTCGCGGTCGGCGGCACGCTGCTCGGGCTGGCCCTCACGGGCATGCTCCACGTCACCCGCGGTGCACCGACGTACGCCGATGGCCTCGACGAGTGGGGGAGTGCCGGCGGACTCATCGGCATGGCCGTCGGAGGGCCGTTGATCAAGATCGCCGCCGAACCCGGTGCGGTCGTCCTGCTCGCGACGGTGATGCTCATCGCGTTCTTCGTGATCACCCGTATCCCGGTCCGGGTCGCGGCGGAGGGTGCGGTGTCCACCTTCCGGCCCCTGCACGAGTCGGTGAAGCGGGCCTTCGGGTCGCTCTTCCACCTGGGCGACGAACTGGGTGACGAAACGGCCGTCGACGACGACGTCCTCGACGTGACCGTCGGGGGCGAGACCCCGCTCTACGACGGTGCCGGCGACCTCGACGAGCCGCTCTCCCCGGAGCCGCCGGCCGAGGACGTCGGTCCTCCCGAGTTCCTCCTGCCCCCGCCGGAGAACCAGATCGACCCCGAGCAACTCGACATGAAGCTGGCTCCGGCCGCGGGCGACTGGACGTTGCCGCCGTCCAAGCTCCTGGTGCGGTCCGGTAGCCAGGAGGTCGACCGCAAGGCCGTCGAGGAAGACGGCCGACGCCTCGAGGCGTCGCTGGCACAGCACGGCGTGCAGACCCGCCTGGTGGGCATGGTCGTCGGCCCGACGGTCACCCGCTACGAACTCGAACTCGGTCCGGGCGTCAAGGTCAACAAGGTCACCAGTCTCGCCAAGGACATCGCCTATTCGATGGCCACGCCCGACGTACGCATCCTGGCCCCGATCCCCGGCAAGCAGGCCATCGGCATCGAGGTGCCGAACGCCCGCCGACAGTTGGTCGCCGTGGGCGACATCCTCGCCAGCCAGGAAGCCGCCGACGCCGTCCACCCCTTGGAGGTGGCCGTCGGACGCGACATCGCGGGCAAGTCGAACCTGATGAACCTCGCGGCGATGCCGCACATCCTCATCGCCGGGGCCACCGGTGCCGGCAAGTCGAGCTGTCTCAACTCGATCCTGACCTCGATCCTGATGCGCTCCACGCCCGACCAGGTGCGCATGATCCTCATCGACCCCAAGCGGGTCGAGATGGGCCAGTACGACGGCCTCCCGCACCTGCTCACCCAGGTCGTGACCAACCCCAAGAAGGCAGCCAACGCGCTGTCGTGGGCGGTGAAGGAGATGGAGCGTCGCTACGACCTGCTCTCCGAGGTCGGGGTGCGTGACATCACCGGCTACAACGAGGCCTACGACCGCGGCGACCTCAACGAGGTCGAGGACGCCTACCAGGACTCGCTCGTGACGTCGTCGAGTGCCCCGGACCACGGTGCTCCCGAGCGGTATTCGCGCCTGCCCTTCGTGATCGTGGTCGTCGACGAACTCGCCGACCTCATGATGGTCGCGGCCCGCGATGTCGAGGAGTCGATCTGCCGGATCGCCCAGATGGCGCGCGCCGTCGGCATCCACCTGATCATCGCGACACAGCGCCCGTCGGTGAACGTGATCACCGGTGTGATCAAGGCCAACGTCCCCGCCCGGCTCGCGTTCGCGGTGTCGAGCGCCACCGACTCCCGGGTCATCCTCGACCAGACCGGAGCCGAGCGCCTGGTGGGCAAGGGCGACATGTTGTTCCTCGGTCCGACGAGTTCGAGCCCCTCGCGCATCCAGGGTTCCTGGGTCACCGAGGAAGAGGTCCGTGCGGTCGTGGCGCACTGGAAGCGCCAGTCGCCGGAGACCTCCTATGTCGAAGAGGTGCAGGGAAGCGACGCGGGTGCGAGCGCCGCAGCCGTCCTCCCCGGCGGCGGTACCGGCGACGAGGACGACGACGATCTCGCGCTCCAGGCAATGGAGCTGATCGTGCGATCGCAGCTCGGCTCGACGTCGATGCTCCAGCGCAAGCTCAAGGTCGGTTTCGCCCGAGCCGGCCGGCTCATGGACATCCTCGAACAGCGGGGCGTGGTCGGTCCCTCGATCGGCTCGAAGGCCCGCGACGTGCTCATGACCGAAGAGGAACTCGACGACCTGTTGTCGAGGACCTGAGGCCTGCTGGGCGGCCACGGCATCACCCCGACCGCAGGTGACCGCTTCCGCTGGATCGACGACGAGTGCGATGGGCCGAGGCCGGTG
>JBFIHN010000258.1:0-5402 GCA_041601775.1 Acidimicrobiales bacterium | reverse complement strand
GGAGTGTCCCACCGCCGTGAATCCTCCGGCGGGAGGACCACGGGAGGGCTCTCGAACGTGCCGTCCAAGCCGCCGTCACGGTGGTGGCCGGTGGCCCCCAACGACGCGAAGACGACCTCGCCGGTCGGGCTCGTGCCCGTGACCCGGACCTGGTTGGTTCGACGCCCCGGCGCCAGGATCTCGGCATCGACGCGTACCTCGGTGCCCAGTCCGACGGTCGACACGAACTGGGTCGTCATCCACAGCGCCGACCGGTCCGACACCCGCTCGGCCGCGGTGATCGACACGGCGATCGCGGTGCCGCCGTAGAGCTTGCCGTCGAGCCGTGCCAGATGGTTCTCGACCGTGAAGTCGAACCGCCCGCTCTCTCCGTCGCGTGCCAGACCCAGGAACTGCTCGTCTACCTGCATCCGGGCAAGCTAGCGAGGCGGCTGCCGCACCCACGCGTCGAGGCCCGCAGCGCGTGGCGCTGCGGGCCTCGAGTTCTCCTCCCCACTGGCGAGCGGGATGCCCGTGGGATCTCAGACGCCGACCAGGATCCGATCGTCATCGTCGGTGCTCTCGTCGCCGTCGTCCTCGGTGGTCTCGAGGCGGTGCACCAACTGCTCGCCCTCGACGTCGACGTTGGGAGTGATCCGGTCGAGCCACGTCGGGTACCACCAGGCCCGGTCGCCGAAGAGCGTCATCACGGCCGGCACGATCACCATGCGGACAACGGTGGCATCGAGCAGTACGGCGGCGGAGAGGCCGACACCGAACATCTTGATGGTCGGGTCGTCGCCGAGCACGAAGCTGCCGAACACGCTGACCATGATGATGGCTGCCGCGGAGATGACCCGGGCCGACGCGCCCAGACCGGTGAGGACGCTCTCGCGGGCCTGGCCCGACTTGGCGTACTCCTCGCGGATGCGGGTCATGATGAAGACCTCGTAGTCCATCGAGAGCCCGAAGAGGATCGCGAACATCAGCAGTGGGAGGAAGCTGATGATCGGCACCGTGGTCTCCAGGCCGATCAGGTCCTTGAGCCAGCCCCACTGGAACACGGCGACCAGTACGCCGAAGCTCGAGGCGATCGAGAGCAGGATCGCGATGGCGGCCTTGATGGGCACGACGATCGAGCGGAAGACGACCATCAGCAACACCAGGGTGAGGCCGATCACGAGGATCATGAACACGGGCAGGGCCGACAGCATCTTGTCGCTGATGTCGATGTTCGACGCCGTCGAACCCGTCAGGGCGACAGCGGCGCCGGTGTCGGACTCGACGCCCTGCAGTCCGTCACCGCGGAGACGGTGCACGGTGTCCTCGGTGGCCTTGTCGGCCGGCCCGGAGGTGGGAATGGCCGAGATGACCGCCGTGTCGCCCGCATCGTTGAGGTTGGCGGTGCTGACCGTGGCGATACCGGGGTCGGCCTCGATCGCTGCGGTCACGTCAGTGATTGCGCCCGTTCGGTCTCCGGCGGCGGTCAGGTCGACGACCACGGTGAGCGGACCGTTGAAGCCGGGGCCGAAGCCCTCGGCGAGAAGGTCGTACGCCTCGCGCATGGTGTTGCCCTCGGGCTGCGTTCCGTCGTCGGGCGAACCGAGGCGGAGGCTGAGGGTGGGGACGGCGAGCAGGACCATGACCAGCAGGCCGCCGACGAGGGAGATCACCGGGTGCTGGGTGACCTTCTCGGCCCACTTGGTTCCGAGGGTCTTCTCGCCAGCGCTCGACGTCTTCGCCTTCATGCCGGGAAGGGTGAACCTGTCGATGTTGTGACCGGCGAAGCCGAGCAGCGCGGGCAGGAGGCTGATGGCCACGAGGACGGCGATGAAGACGGTCGCGGCAGCGGCGAGGCCCATCACGGTGAGGAACGGGATACCGACCACGGCGAGGCCACCGATGGCGATGACCACGGTCATGCCGGCGAAGACGACAGCGCCTCCGGCGGTGGCGTTGGCCCGTGCGGCCGCTTCCTCGACGTCGAGACCGTCGGTCAGGTTCTGGCGGTGCCGGGTGACGATGAAGAGCGCGTAGTCGATCCCGACCGCGAGGCCGATCATGGTGGCGAGCACGGGAGCGGTCTCGGACAGGTCGACGAAGGCCGACAGGAGCGTGATGCCCATGAGTCCGATGCCGAGGCCGATCAGCGCGGTGATGAGCGGAAGCCCCATGGCGATCACCGAACCGAAGGCGAACAGGAGCACGACGACGGCCACGGCGAGGCCGATGAGTTCCGATGACGCCGGCTCGGCCTGCGAGTGCGCCGACACGACACCACCGCCGAGCTCGACCTGGAGACCTCGGCTCTCGAACCCCTCTGCGAGGGTGACGAGTTCGTCGAAGGCCTCGTCGGAGACCGAGATCGCGTCGACTTGGTACTGCACCGTCGAGAACGCGATGTCGCCATCGGGCGAGATGGTGCCGGCGGAGGAGGGATCGGAGGCGCCGAGGACCTCCGGCAGTCCGGCGAGCTCTGCGCTGAAGGCGGAGAGCTGGTCGGGGTCCAGCGCGGACCCGTCCTCGGAAGCGAAGACGACGCGAGCGCTGTCGCCGGACTGCGCGGGGAAGCGTTCGGTCAGCAGGTCGATGGCCTCCTGCGATTCGGTGCCGGGGATCGAGAACTCGGTCGAGGTCTCGCCGCCGGCGGCCTGGGCGATGACGCCCAGCAGGACCAGGCCGATCAGCCACGCGCCGAGGACCTTCCTGCGGTTGCGGACGCTGAAGTGTCCGAGTCGATAGAGCAGTGTTGCCATGTCGGGGTTCCTTCTCGAGGTGGTGGGGGTGCACCCATCAAATGCGCCGACTCTCAGAGAACCCTTGGAACGCCCGTGGAGACCACGCCGACCGCTCCGGCGGCCATTCGCAGGGTTCTCTGAGCGAACTCCAAGGATCGTGCGGTTCACTGGGGCGATGTCCGTTGGCCCTCGACTCGACAACACGCCCCGCGGCGACGGACGGAAGGTCCTCATCGTCGACGACGAGGACTACATCACCGACCTGCTCGGTACGGCGCTTCGCTTCGTCGGGTTCGAGACGGCGATCGCCAGCAACGGCAACGACGCACTCCGGGCCGTCGGCGACTTCGGTCCCGACCTCGTGGTGCTCGACGTGATGATGCCGGCGCCCGACGGCTTCGAGGTGTGTCGCCGTATGCGGGCCGACGGCGACAACACGCCGGTCATCTTCCTCACCGCTCGTGACGCACCGGACGACCGTGTCTCCGGATTCCTCAAGGGCGGCGACGACTACGTGACCAAGCCCTTCGGGCTCGAGGAGATCGTGGCGCGAGTGCACGCGGTTCTCCGGCGCACCGGCGCCGTCGTCGCGGCAACGAACCTCCACGAGTACGCCGATCTGGTCATGGACGAAGACGCCCACCGGGTCACCCGTCACGGAGCACTCGTCGATCTCTCCCCGACCGAGTTCCGACTCCTCCGCTATCTGTTGCTGAACGCGGACCGTGTGCTGTCGAAGGCCCAGATCCTCGACCACGTCTGGCAATACGACCACGACGGCAACGCCAGCGTGGTGGAGACCTACATCTCCTACCTCCGTGCCAAGGTCGACGTGTACGAACCCAAGCTCATCCGGACCGTGCGGGGCGTCGGGTACACGATGCGCGACGCGGACTGATCGATGTCGACGGCTCGGCGAATCCAGCTGGGGATCCTGCTGACGGTCTTCGCGGTGATGGTGACCTGCGGCGTCGGCATCTTGTTCACCGTCCGGTCCGAGTTGGTGGACCAGATCGACTATCAACTCGAGACCGGGGCGGAGACCCTCGGCACGCTCTACGACCCCGTCGAAGCCACGAGGTTGGTGGAGGCCGTGGCCGCGCAACCGGACCGCGAGAGTGCGTTGATGGTCTTCGACGCTGACGACGGTCTCGTTGCCAGCGCGTCGAGCGGGATCGGCGGGGGTGACGCACTCCCCGATGTCGGTCGTGTCGGCGTGGCTGAGTTGCGGGCCCGGGCGGGGTCGCCGTTCCAACTCCCGGCGGTCGATGATTCCGTCGACTATCGGGTCGTGACCGCCGAGGTCGGCGACTCGGTGATGGTGATCGCCTCTCCGCTCGACGAGGTGCACGACACGATGAGCCGGGTGACGGTCGCGTTGTTGGTGGCCGCGGGGTTCGCCGTGGCGGCCATCGGCGTCATCACGACGATCGTGATCCGACGCGCGATCAGCCCGATCGACGACATGATCGACACTGCGGCGGCGATCGGCGGCGGCGACCTGTCGCACCGGATCGACACGTCGTCGCACGATCCCGAGGTCTCGCGCCTCAGCGGTGCGCTCAACGACATGCTCCACCAGATCGAGGACGCCTTCGTCGAGAAGGAGGCCTCGGAGCGACGCCTCCGTCAGTTCGTCGCCGATGCGTCGCACGAGCTGCGGACTCCGCTGTCGTCGATCCGTGGTTACTCGGAGCTGTACCTCACCGGTGCGGTCACCGACGATGACGGATTGGACCGCGCGATGACGCGCATCCGGTCCGAAGCCGTGCGGACGGGTGGTCTGGTCGAAGACCTCCTGCTCCTCGCTCGCCTGGACCAGGGACGTGACCTCCAACTCGGTGATGTCGATCTGTGCAGGCTCGTGTCCGACGCAGTGGCCGACGCCAACGCCATCGATCCCGACACGACGGTGACGCTCTCGCTGCCCGAGACCTCGGTGTCGATCTCCGGCGACGAGGCACGCCTCCGACAGGTCCTCGCCAACCTCTTGGCCAACACCCGCGCTCATGCCCCCGGTGCACCGGTCGACGTGCGTCTGGACCGCGTGGATGACGAGGTGGCGGTCGTCGTCAGCGACGGAGGTCCCGGCCTCGACCCGGCGCAGGCGTCCCGGATCTTCGACCGCTTCTGGCGCGCCGACGATGCGCGGAACCGTCGCTCCGGTGGGAGTGGTCTGGGGCTCTCGATCATTGCGTCGATCGTCGAGGCCCACGGTGGCTCCATCGACGTCGAGACCGCACCGGGGCAGGGTGCGGCGTTCCGAGTCCGGCTCCCCGTCGACGGTGATCGAGCTGGGGAACCGCTGCGCTGACCGGTCGTCAGGGGCGAGGGAGGCCTTGGAGGACCGCGCCGACGACGATGCCGGCGGCCTGCTCGGGCGTGGACGAGATCGTCGAGCGTGCGTCCTCCTGGGCGAACACTCGGCCGAGCCCAGCGATGGCCCAGGCCACCGCGCAGGTGTCGGTCGGCGCGATCTCGCCCTGCTCGACGGCGAGGTCGAGCAGCGATGCGCACACCTCCACCAGGTAGCGGGCGTGCTCAGCCTGCAGCGTCACGCCGCGCCTGGTCGCGTAGAGGTCAGGCGCGAACTCGTGGATGATCCTCGACATCGCCGTCGCGGTTGCGTCGAGGTACGAACGGACGGCTTCGAGTGCAGTCATCTCGGACGTGATCACCTGGCGG
>JBFIHN010000257.1:0-5418 GCA_041601775.1 Acidimicrobiales bacterium | reverse complement strand
GTGTTCGAGTGGGATCAGCTGGTCCCGGACGAAGGCGACGGTGCGGTCCCGCAGATCGATCTGCGCCTCGGTGAGTTCGAAATCGATCACGTACAGCCTCTCGTCCGGTTGACAGCCAGAGTATTGTCATACAATGTAACCGACATCACAAGTCCCGGATCGCGAGCCATGACGACCGACCACACAACCGACACGGCATTCCGGTGGGACGTGCCGGACACGTTCAACTTCTCGGCCGACGTGGTCGACCACTGGGCGACGGACCCCGACCGACTCGCGCTCATCACCGTGGACGAAGCAGGCGACGAGCAGCGCTTCACGTACGCGGCGATCGCCGACGCGGCGGCACGCCTCGCCAATCTGCTCGCCGCACAGGGTCTCCGGCAGGGTGATCGAGTCATCGTCATGTTGCCCCGGATCGCCGCATGGCAGATCGCCATGGTCGCCGCCACCCGCATGGGCGCGGTACCGATCCCCTGCATCACGATGTTGACCGCGTCCGACCTCGCGTATCGAGTCGCACACAGCGGTGCGGTCGGGGTCATCTGCCCGGCGGACGAGTGCCACAAGTTCGACGGCATCGACGGACTCACCGTGCGGGTCGCCGTTGGAGACGCACCCGACGGCTGGGTGAGCCACACGGCGGCCGACGACCACTCCCCCGCATTCGCTCCCGCCATCGTCGCCGCCGACGACCCGGCGATCCTCTACTACACCTCCGGGTCGACCGGATCGCCAAAGGGCGTCACCCACGCCGCCCGGTCGCTCTGGGCGTGGTCGAACTCGGCCATCCACTGGCTGGCGTTGACCCCGGACGAGCGGATCTGGTGCACGGCCGACACGGGTTGGTCGAAGGCCGGAACGAGCATCCTCTTCGGCCCGTGGAGCCAGGGCGCGTCCGTGCTCTTCTATGACGGACCCTTCGTCCCCACCGAACGGTTCCGACTGCTGGAGCGCCATGAGGTCACCTGCTTCTGTGCGGCGGCGACCGAACTGCGCCGGCTGATCCTCGAGGACGCGTCCGGATTCGACCTGTCGAAGCTGCGCTCCACCGTGTCGGCGGGAGAGTCGGTCAACCCGGAGATCGTCGACCGCTGGCACGAGATCAGCGGCACCACCGTTCTCGACGGTTACGGCCAGACCGAGACCCTGATGACCGTCACCAACCGTCCCGGACGCGAGGTCAAACACGGCTCGATGGGGCGGCCGCTCCCCGGCGTCGACGTCGCCGTCCGGACCACCGCGGGCCCGGACGGGGGCACGGACGAGACCGCAGCTCCCGTCGGCTCTGGCGAACTGCTGATCAAGCTCCCCAATCCACAGCTCATGATCGGCTACTGGGACGACCCGGATCGCACCGAGTCGTCGACCCTCAGCCTCGACGGAGTCGACTGGTTCGCCACGGGCGACAACGTCGAGATCGACGACGAGGGCTACGTCTTCTACACCGGTCGAGCCGACGACATCATCAACTCCGCCGGCTACCGCATCGGCCCGCAAGAGGTCGAGAACGCGCTGCTGCGGCACCCAGCAGTACAGGAGTGTGCGGTGGTCGGCGTACCCCACGAGGAGCGAGGCGAGATCGTGAAGGCCTGGGTGGTCCTCGCCGCCGGCCACACCGGCGACGACGACCTCGTCACCGAACTCCAGACGCACGCCAAGGAGACCACCGCTCCCTACAAGTACCCGCGAGCCATCAGCTTCGCCGACGAACTCCCCAAGACCGTCACTGGCAAGCTCCGGCGCAATGTCCTGCGAGCAAAGGGTTGAACCAATGAGTGACGCAGCCTTCGAGACCCTCGAGCGCCTCCCGGCCTACCGGGTCGCCGAGCAGACCATCCGACGCCGGATCATGGACGGCAGCCTGACGCCCGGCACCATGCTCCCACCCGAGCACGACCTCGCCGAGCAGTTGGGCGTCACCCGACCGACCGTGCGCGAGGCCATGCGGTCGCTCGAGTCGGCCGGGCTGATCGAGCGGGGGGCCCGCCGCCGGATGGTCGTCACCGCGCCACATCGGAGCGTCGTCACCACCGCGATGCACGAAGCCATCGTCCTCCACGGCATCTCCTACCGCGAACTGTGGGAGGTGGGCGCTGCGCTCGAGCCGGTTTCCGCGCGGCTGGCCGCAGCAGCGGCGACGCCTGAGCTCCTGGACAAACTGCGGGAGAACCTCGAACGCACGGCAGCGTCACTCGACGACCCGGTGGCACTCAGCGAGGCCGACCTCGAGTTCCACGACCTCGTCGCCCAGGCCTCCGACAACCATGCGCTGCTCCTGGCCAGGGAACCCCTCGGTGCGCTCCTGTTCGCCGCCTACGCCACGGTGCTCCGCGAGATCGGTCCGGGAAGCTCGCACGTCGGGCCGAAGAACAAGCCGATCGAGGGCCACCAGCGTCTGTACCACGCCCACGTCAAGATCGTCGCGGCCATCGAGAGCGGCGACGCCGAGACGGCGGAGACCTGGATGATCAAGCACTTCCGCGACTTCCGCTTGGGCTGCGAACTCGCCGGGCTCGACCTCGATGCGCCCGTGACCCCCGCTCTCCACGAGACCAAGAACAACACCCAGGACGGAGACAAACCATGACCAGCAACAACGGCATCCATCACCTGGCCGTCGCCACCAAGGACATCAAGACCCAGATCGAGTTCTTCAACGACGTGCTCGGCTGCGAACTCGTCGCGCTCTACTGGATGCACGGTGTCGAGGGCGCATGGCACGGGTTCCTCAAGCTGAGCGACACCTGCTCGATCGCATTCGTCCAGATGCCCGACATCGCGGGTATCGACCGCGCCATCGGCGTCACCCACGCCGGCAGCGGCGCCGGGCCCTGCGCCGGGGGCACGATGCAACACGTCGCCTTCAACGTCGACACGCTCGAGGACCTGTACGCCATGCGCGACCGCATCCGGTCACGAGGCATCACCATCTTCGGACCGATCGACCACGGCATGTGCCACTCGATCTACTTCGCCGGCCCGGAAGACCTCAGCCTCGAGGTGGCGACCTCGGCGAAGCCCATCGACGGACGCGCCTGGATCGACCCCGAGGTCGTCGAGCTCGCCGGCATCTCCGAGGACGAGCTGGCGCGCTACCGCAAGCCCGAGGCGTTCCAGGCGACCGACACCCCGGTGCCACAGCCGGCGTTCGATCCCGAGCGGCCGTGGCAGCGCGGCATCCCCCAGGAGCTCTACGAGGCACTCATCACGACGCCCGACGACGTGATCCTCGAGACGATGAGCGAGGCCACCCCGCCGGTCCTCGTCGAGGACTGACCGCGCTCGGATGATCGACTTCACCGGACGATCGGTCCTGGTCGCCGGCGGGAGCAGCGGGATCGGGTTGGGCACGGCGCGGCGCTTCGAGCACGCCGGCGCCGCCGTACACGTCACCGGAACCCGTGCGAGCGCCGCCGACTACCCGGACGGCGATCTCGACGGACTCGTCTTCCACCAACTCGACGTGGCCGACCCGGGCGCAGCCGAGCGACTGGCCCACGAGTTCGATGACCTCGACGTCCTGGTGCCCTGCGTGGGATCGGTCGCCTACGGAGGCGCCGAATACGACATCGACACGTTCCGCACGATCATCGACGTCAACCTCAACGGGGTGATGGCGCTGTGCACCGCGTTCCGGTCCCACCTCGCCGACTCCGACGACGCGAGCATCGTCATGATCGGGTCGACGTCGAGCTTCATCGCCACCCCGGGGCAACCCGCCTACTCCGCCAGCAAGGGCGCCCTGGTCACGCTCGCCAAGTCGCTGGCTGTCGCCTGGGCGAAGGACGGCATCCGCGTCAACGGGGTCGCTCCCGGTTTCGTCAACACCAAGCTCACCTCGCGGAGCCACGACGACCCCGACGTCTACGACGCCACGATCGAGCGCATCCCGATGCGCCGGTGGGGCCGCCCCGAAGAGATGGGCGACGCCGTCTTGTTCTTGGCATCGTCGATGGCCAGCTACGTCACCGGGCAGATGCTGCTCGTCGACGGCGGCATCACCCTGATGTCGTGAGCGTGCGGTCATGACGGTCTCCGATCCGCCGGCACGTGACACCGCGCCGGTCACCGCCCAACAGGACTGGACCGCCCTCGACGCATGGCTCCGACGCGCCCTGCCCGATCTCGACGGCGCGCTGACCGTCGAGCAGTTCACCGGCGGCCACGCCAACCTCACGTACTGCGTTGCGATGGGACCGACCGAGCTCGTCGTCCGGCGACCGCCGTTCGGCGACATCGCACCCGGCGCCCACGACATGGCGCGCGAGCACCGCGTGTTGGCTGGGCTCGGTCCGGTGTTCGACCGGGCGCCCCGAGCGCTCGCGTTCTGCGACGACGAGTCCGTGATCGGCGCGCCGTTCCTCGTCGTCGAGCGACGGCGCGGGCTCATCGTCCGCGACCGGATCCCTCCGGGCCTGGCAGGACTCCCCGACGTCGCTCGCCGCATCTCGATGGCACTCGTCGACGCGCTCGCCGACCTCCATGGGGTCGACCCCACATCTGTCGGGCTGGAACGGCTCGGACGACCCGACGGCTTCGTCGAGCGACAGCTCGCCGGCTGGCACGACCGGTGGCATCGGATCCCGGGCGCCATCGAGCCGAGGTTCGACGAGGTCCACCAACGACTGGTGTCCACCCGGCCGGTGACCGGCCGCGTGTCGATCGTCCACAACGACTACAAGCTCGACAACGCCATGTTCACCGCCGGTGAACCCGACCGCGTGTCGTCGATCTTCGACTGGGACATGGCGACGCTCGGCGACCCGCTCATCGACCTGGGAACGCTCCTCGGCTACTGGAAGAGTCCCGCCGACTCCATCGACCGGGCACCGACGATCGAGCTCGACATGGCCGAGTTCCCTCATCGAGGCGAGATCATCGATCGCTACGCGTCCGCCGGACACGACGTCGACCACATCGAGTGGTACGAGGCGTTCGCGCTCTGGAAGCACGCCGTCGTCCTCAAGCAACTCCACCATCGCTTCGTCGCCGGCGACACCACCGACGCCCGCTTGGGCGCGCTCGGCGACCACATCGAACCGCTCGTCGACGTCGCCCACGCGCTCGTCCGTGCATGACCCAGCAGGAGCATCGACCATGACCGAAGACCACACCACCGACCCCACCGTCGACGCGGTCGCCGACGCCGTCTTCGACGCCGTCGAGCGAGGCGACATCGCGCGGCTCACCCAGCTCTGGGCCGACGACATCGAGGTCTGGCACAGCAACGACGGCATCGTGCAGGACAAGGCGCAGAACCTCGCCGTGCTCGGATTCATGGTCGAGCACACCGTCTCGATCGAGTACGTCGACCCGATCCGCGATCTCACGTCGACCGGATTCGTGCAACGCCACGTCCTGCGCATGACCTTCGCCGACGGGCGCGTCGCCGAGCTCCCGATCGCCATCTTCGCG
>JBFIHN010000256.1:0-5497 GCA_041601775.1 Acidimicrobiales bacterium | reverse complement strand
GGGGGTGGTGACGTCATCGGGGCTCTGGGACGTCGAACCGGGGGCCAAGGTCCTCATCGGCGGCGTCGTGACCCACCGCCAACGTCCGGCCACCGCCGGGGGGACCATGTTCCTCAACGTCGAGGACGAGACCGGTCTGATCAACGTGGTGGTGTCGAAGGGATGCTGGAACGCGCACCGGCGGGTGGCGCTCACCGCACCGGCGATGCTGATCCGTGGCCGGTGCGAGCGCAGCGACGGCGTGATCAACGTCGTGGCCGAGAAGCTGTCGTTCCTGCCGGTCACCGGTACGCCCAAGAGCCGGGACTTCCGGTGACCGCACCGGTGCAGCCGTCGCTCTTCGGTGGCGGCGAGCCCGACTTCGACCCCTTCTTGACGCGGATCGAGCGGACCGAACTGTCCGACGGCGCCTGGGTCGAACATCTGCCGAACTGGCTGCAGGGCGAGCAGACGCTCTTCGACCGGATCACGTCCGAGACCGAGTGGACGGCGAGTCGGCGACCGATGTACGACCGGGTCGTCGACGTTCCTCGCCTCACGGCGTCGCTCCCGCGGAACGGCCCGATGCCACCCGTGCTGCGGTCGATCGCCCGTCTCCTCACCGCGCGGTACGGCGAACCCTGCCGTCGGGTCGGGTTGGCCTGGTACCGCGACGGCAGCGACTCGGTGGCCCCGCACGGCGACCAGATCGCCCGGAACATGCACACCACGGTGATGGCGACGGTCTCGTGCGGGGCCCGTCGCCGGTTCCTCCTGTCGCCTGCCGACCGTGCCGCCGGCGCCGATTCGGTGTCGTTCGACCTCGGCCACGGTGACCTGCTCGTCATGGGCGGGACGATCCAGCGGACCTGGCGCCACGGTGTTCCCAAGACGGCGCGTCCGGTCGGACCGCGGCTGTGCATCATGTTCCGACCACCCTGGCTCGGTTGACGCGTCAGACTGGTCAGATGCAGGCGATCGGCGTCCATCACGTCTCCCTCAACGTCGACGATGCCGAGGCCGCGATCGCGTTCTACACGGACGTCCTGGGGATGACCGAGCGTGGCGACCGCCCGGACTTCGGCTTCGGCGGCGCATGGCTCGACGTCGGCGACCAGCAACTGCACCTGCTCGAGGTGC
Organism: Acidimicrobiales bacterium; assembly: GCA_041601775.1. Lineage (GTDB taxonomy): Bacteria > Actinomycetota > Acidimicrobiia > Acidimicrobiales > Salinilacustritrichaceae > Salinilacustrithrix. The sequence continues at coordinate 4,378 of JBFIHN010000256.1, read as the reverse complement.
CGGTTCCCGACGACCGTGGGCAGCACTTCGCCGTCATCGTCGCCGATCTCGATGCCGCCGTGGCCGAGGTCCGGGCCAAGGGAGTGACCGTCGGTGATCCGTCGCCGGTCGGGGCGGGGCGCCAGGCATTCCTGCACGATCCGGCCGGGAACATGATCGAACTGCACCAGCCCGGCTAGGGGGTCGCCCACCCTGCGATCTACGGTCGCGGCGTGGCTTCCTCCAAACCCAACAAGTCGGAGCGGCAGCGCCGGAACCGAGCCAAGCGAGACGCGCGACAGGCGCGCTCCGCCCACGCGGGCGAGGCGACGGAGATCGCTCGCGACGTCGGCGCTCCGCGTGCCGACGAGGGCTCCGAGAGCGATGCCCCCGGGCGTGCTGCCGCCAAGGGGTCGGCTGCAACGCGAAAGGCCGGTCGCGGCGGTCGACAGAACCCGTTCACGATCCCCGGCCAGCGAGCCGTCATGCTGGCCTTCCTCTTCAGCATCGCGTCGATCGGACTCCTGCTCTTCACGCCGGTGCGTGTCGCTCGTGAGGTCGACGCCGATGACCCCCGCATCGAACAGGCAGAAGACGTCGAGGTCAACGACGACGGGACCGTCTCGTTCACCGAGGACGTGAAGCTCCTCGACGAGGAGTCCCTCCCCGTCGCCCTCCTCATCATGCTCACGCCGGTGGCGATCACCGGCGCCGCGGCCTTCTTCACCAAGCACGAGAAGCGCTCGACCATCTGGACGATGGCCATGCTCGCCATCGCCGGGTACGTCTTCTTCATCGGTGGCGCCTACGCGATCTACACGCTCCCGTCGCTGGTGGCCTTGGGCGTGGGTGGGTTCCAGACACGACGGGCCGAGAACGCCGAGCGGGTCGCGGAGCTGAAGGCGCAGCGGGCCGCCAGGAAGGCGGCGAAGGCATCGGGCAAGAACGTCATCGACGTCGATGCCGTCGACGACGACTGAGCCGATGGCCAGCCGGTTCGTGACCGACACCGCCATCGCCCCCGCGGCGGACGGCGGTGCGTACGGCGCGACGATCGACCGCTCGTGGTGGATCATGCGCGGGCCCAACGGTGGCTACCTCGCGGCGATCATCGCCCGGGCGTTGCGCGCCGAGGTCGCCGGCACGGGTCAGCGGCTCCGGTCGATGACCCTCCACTACCTCCGAGCGCCAGCCGAGGGTCCGTGTGAGGTCGCCGTCACCGTCGAGCGGCGGGGTCGGACGCTCACCTCCCTCTCGGTCCGTCTGGTGCAGGACGGCGCTCTGATGGTGCTCGGCGTCGCCGCGACGGCCGTCGACCGTGACGGTCCGAGCTTCGCCGACCTCCCGATGCCCGACGTGGCCCCGCCAGACGCCGAGACCCCACGCATCGAGGCCCCGGCGGGCATCTCGATCCCGATGCGCGACCACTACGAGATGCAGTCGCGTCTCGGCCCGGACCGCTGGGCGGGCGAGATCGCCGACGAGGCGGTCACCGGTGGATGGATCCGTCTCGCAGACCCCGAACCGGTCGACGACGTGGTGGTCGCGGCCTTGACCGACGCGTGGGCACCGGCGATCTTCAACCGCTGCGCCGACCGGCTCGGCGTGCCCACGATCGACCTGACGATCCACTTCCGTGACGAGCCGCCAGCGGAGGTCGACTGGTCGTTCGTCCGGTTCACGTCCCGCCATGCCGTCGGCGGTTACGTCGAGGAGGACGGCGAGGTCTGGAGCAGCGACGGGCGTCTGCTCGCCCAGAGCCGGCAGCTCGCGGTCGAACTCCCCATCCCCGAGTAGCGACCGCGTAGGGTCCTGCGCCATGACTGCAGCAGAGACCGCGTTCGAGAAGTTCCAGGCCCGCCTCGGGGAGACCGACGGTTCCGGCGAGTGGTTCGAGATGACGCAGGAGCGGATCAACGACTTCGCCGACGTCACCATCGACCACCAGTTCATCCACGTCGACGAGGAGGCCGCCAAGGCCGGTCCCTTCGGCACGACCATCGCCCACGGCTTCTTGACCCTGTCGATGCTCACGCACCTGTCCGCATCGGTGCCCCAGGACCCCGAGACGTTCAAGGGCGTGATCATGGGCGTGAACTACGGCTTCGAGAAGGTCCGGTTCGTTTCACCGGTACCGAGCGGCTCGAAGATCCGCGCCACCAGCGTGTTGAAGGACGTCCAGCTCAAGGGCACCGACAGCATCCAGGTCACCCGGACCTACACCATCGAGGTCGAGGGCTCCGAACGACCGGCGGTCGTGGCCGACTGGATCACCCGCCTCACCTACGCCTGAGGGTCACTCCTGCGCGGCGTACCGGCCGATCAGGAGGGTCGACGAGATCGCAGCCGCCTCGATGAGCGCGATGGCGTCGCGGCCGTCGACACCGGGCGCCAGCCCGATCGGCTCGGCCATCGCGTAGACCGAGAAGACGTAGTCGTGCGGGCCGTCGCCGGCGGGCGGGCACGGCCCGTCCCAACCGTCGATGCCGCTGTCGGTCTTGGCGGTGACGGCATCGGGCGGGATCACGCCCGACTCGAGCTGGGTCGTCGCCGGCGAGAGACCGGTGACGACCCAGTGCACGAAGCCGTCTGCGGAACGGTCGACCATCGTGATCGCGAGCTCGGCGGCGCCTTCCGGCGTCCCGCCGATGACGAGCGGCGGGGGCACGTTGAGTCCGTCGCAGGTGAAGTCCGCGTCGAGCAGCCCGCCGCCGGCGAAGGACGGGCTGGAGAGGTTCAAGCCGATGCTCGGGTCGTCGACCGTGAAGCCGGCATCGGGAGCCGGCGTGGTCGTCGTGGTGGTCTGCGGGGCCACGGGTACGTCGGGTGCCGGCGCGAGAACCCGGCCGTCGGACCCGCATGCCGCCAGCGCCAGGGCGCACGCGACGAGGCACGCAGGGAGGGACGGTCCGGGCACCCCGGCATCGTGCCACCCGCAGCCCCTGGTCACACGTACCCTCGCAGCCGCGACGCCGCAGCCACCCGTTCGACCCCGATGCTGTAGGCCGCTCGACGCAGGGTGCAGTCGTTCGCGTCGGCGAAGGCCTGCGTCGCCACGTACGCCGTACGCAGGCGTTGGGCCAGTTCGTCGTTGAAGGTCGACACCCTCCAGGTGAACTGCTGGATGTTCATCGTCCACTCGAAGTACGAACCGGTCACGCCGCCGGCGTTGGCGAGGATGTCGGGGATCACGACGATTCCCCGATCGTTGAGGATGGCGTCACCGTCGGGTGTCACCGGGTAGTTGGCGCACTCGAGCACCACCGACGCCTGGACGGCACCTGCGTTCCGGTCGGTGATGACCTGACCGAGGGCGGCGGGAACCAAGACGTCGCAGTCCAGCGCCAGGAGTTCCTCGTTGGTCAGCACGTCGCCGGCGCCGGCGTCGCCGACCAGGTCGCCGTGACGCACAGCCGTGCACAACGCCTCGATGTCGAGTCCGGAGGCGTCGTACACGCCGCCGCCGACGTCGGACACCGCGACCACCGTCGCGCCGCGTTCGACGGCGGTGCGTGCGGTCCAGGTGCCGACGTTGCCGAAGCCCTGGATGGCCAGCCGCAGGCCGTCGAGCGACCGCCCGTGGTGCGCACACCACGCCCCGAGCACGTCGATGGATCCCCGACCGGTGGCCGACTCACGGCCGGGAGCACCGCTCAACGCCACCGGCTTCCCGGTCACGCACGCCGGCGTGTAGCCGTGGACCTGCGAGTAGGCGTCCATCATCCAGGCCATGGTCTGGGCGTTGGTGTTCACGTCGGGGGCGGGGATGTCCCGGTACGCGCCGAGCACGTGGTGGATCGACTTGGTGAACCGCCGGGTCATCTCCTCCTTCTCCCGCGCCGACATGCCGGTCGGGTCGACCTCGACGCCGCCCTTGGCTCCGCCGAAGGGGATGTCGAGGAGGGCGGTCTTCCAGGTCATCAGCGACGCCAGCGCCCGGACCTCGTCGAGGTCGACGGTGGGGTGGTAGCGGATACCGCCCTTGTAGGGCCCGCGAGCGCCGTTGTGCTGGACACGGAATCCGCGCAGCACGAGCAGCGACCCGTCGTCACGGCGGACGGGCACCTGGGCCGCGACCTCACGGTACGACGACGTCAAGATGGGGATCATCTCGTCGTCGAGACGGATGATCGCCGCGGCCTCGTGGAAGTACTGGGTGACGGCCTGGTGGGAGGTGAGGCGATCGGGCATGCGCCCCGTCTATCAGTTGCTGTTGTCGCCTTGACGTCCGAGCAATTCGGACACGCCGGCCAGCGCGCCGGCGACGCCGGAGAGTTCGGTCGGCACGATGATCTTGGTCGCCTGGCCGTCGCCCAGCTTCTGGAGGGCTTCGAGGTACTTGATGGCGAGCAGGTCGTTGGACGGGTTCCCGTCGTGGATCGCCTGGTAGACGCTGCGG
>JBFIHN010000255.1:0-5549 GCA_041601775.1 Acidimicrobiales bacterium | reverse complement strand
TGCCCGAGTTCGCGCCGGTGACGATCGCTGTCTGCTCGTTCCCCATGCCCGCCATTGTGCACGCCCTCAGCGGTTCCGCCGGATCCAGCCGCTCAGGAGGTCGACCACGAACGTGATGGCGATCAGCGAGAGCACGATTCCTGCGACTTTGCCCCAGGCGAACGCTGCGAGTTCGTCGTCGAGCGCGCGACCGAGCCCGCCGGCGCCGACGACGCCGACGACGACCGTCTCGCGGATGGCCACCTCCCAGCGGTAGAGACCGAGCGCGACGAGCCGGCCCCACACGTCGGGGATGGTGGCGTACCCGACCGCCTGGGCCCGTGTCGCGCCCTGTGCGACCAGGGCGGCGGGGACGGTGTCGTCGGCGTTCTCGACCACCTCGGCGAAGAGTCGGCCGAGCACGCCGACGTTGTAGACGCCGAGCGCCGCGGCACCGGTCCACGGTCCGGGACCCATCACGAACAGGGCCACGATCGCGCCGACCGGCGCCGGGATCGCTCGGCTCACGAGCAGGCCGAGACGGGTGAGCAGACGGGCAACGACGCCCAGGGGTCCGCGAGGCCCGACGGCACCGCTGGCGACGAACGCCAACGCCGCCCCGACCACGAAGGCGAAGACCATGGCCAGTACGGCCAGGGAGATGGTGTCGATGCACTGTGCCAGCAGGGTGCCCCATCCGTCGCGCAGGGCAGGGGGCCACATGGCACCGACGATCCGGCCCGCCTCGCCCCGGGTCCGCTCGCTCCAGAGCGTCGACGGGTCCAGCCCGACCCGCCACCACGCCAGCGGGACGGCGACGACGAGCACGCGCAGGGTGGGGGCGTGCGCGCTCCGACGGTCCGGGTGGGTCGTGCGCACGCCGTCGGGCGCGACGCCGCTGGCGGCTCGCCGTCGGACCCAACCCGACCACGCGTCCGCCAGGCCCGACAGGAGGATCAGTGCGTAGAGCAGCGTCCAGACCTCGTCGTAGCGGAGCGAGGTGAACGACAGTTGGAGTTGGAAGCCGAGCCCGCCCGCGCCGACGATCCCGAGGATCGCGGCCGATCGGATCGAGCACTCGAACCGGTAGAACGCATACGAGGTGAGATCGCCGCGGGCGTCGGGACCCAACGAGTAGACGAGGGCGGCGATGCGTCCGGCGCCGCTCGACCGGAGGGCCCGGTACGCGGCGGCGTCACGCTCGTCGATGACGTCGGCGAACACGGTGGCGGTGATGGCCCCGAACGGGATGCCGATCGCCAACACCGCGACCATCGGATCGAGGCCGAGGACGTTGAGCAGCAGCAGTCCCCAGACGACCTCGTGCACCGACCGCGGTACGACGCCGATGCCCCGGGCGACACGCCAGCCCACTCCGACGCGTCCGCCCCCTGGCGGCTCCCACCACCGGCGGCTCAGCAACGCGCCGCCGACGAGACCGATGGCGACGGCGAGCGCCGTGCCCAACAGGGCGTACGAGATCGTGACCAGCGACTCGTCCCACGTGAGTCGGAGGAAGCCGGTGGACAGTTCCGGGGACAGGGCGCCCGCGAAGAAGTCGACGAAGCGGTCGACGCCGCCGGCATTGAACGACCCGCTCGGGTCGCCGGCCCGGACCGCCGAGCCGAGCACCAGCGCCCCGACGACCGCCCAGACGAGTCGTCGCCAGCGGTCCGTCCGCGGGGCTGCTCCGAGCGGCGGCCGGTCGACCACGCCGCCCACCGGTGCACGGCTCACCGGCGGTACACGGCTTCGATGTCCGCAGCGGAGACGCGTTCGACGGCTCGGTCGAAGACCACCTGCCCCGCGCGCATCCCGACCAGACGATCGCACGTCGCCATCGCCAGGTCGGGATCGTGCAGGCTCACCACGAGGGCACGGGCATCGGTCGCCGCCACGTCGCGGAGCAGCTGCATCATCAGTCGAGCGAGTTCGGGGTCGAGGCTGGCGGCGGGCTCGTCGGCCAACACCAGGTCGGGGTCCTGGAGCAGGAGCCGGGCGATCGCCACCCGCTGGCGCTGCCCGCCCGAGAGGTCGGTGGTGGGCTCGTCGATCTTGTCGGCGATGCCGACCGCGTCGAGCACCGCCTCGACGCGGGCTCGGTCCACCGGGATCAGCAGCGATCGCAGGGCGCGGACGGTCGACCACTCGGCCAGTCGTCCTGCGTTCACGTTGTGGAGCACCCGCAACTGGTCGGTGAGTGCCAGGTCCTGGTGCACGGTCCCGATCCGTCCGCGGACGGCGCGGGCCGACCGGCCACGGAGCCCGTGGCCGGTCGTACCCAGGATCTCGACCTCGCCGTCGTCGGGCGCGAGTCGGGCTCCCAGCACGCCGAGCAGCGTCGACTTGCCGGCTCCGCTCGGCCCGAGGAGACCGACGCGTTCGCCGGCGTCGATGCAGAGGTCGACGTTCCGCAGCGCGACCGTCTCGCCGAAGCGGACGGTCACATTGCGGAGGCGCGCCAACGTCGGTGGCGTCGCCACGGGTCAGCCCTCGATGCGGCCGATCTCCCGGCCGACGGCTTCGATGTCGGCGTAGTTGGCGTCCTCGGTCTCGATGAACGACTCGGCGCCGAACAGCTCGAGGATGGCGGCGTCGTCGGGATCGTCGATGTCGAGGGCCAGCAACGCCGCCGTGATCCGGTCGACGATGTCGTCACCGAAGCGTTCGGTCACGTCGGCGCGGACGACCCAGTGGTAGTCGAAGTACGGCGGTGTCCGGAAGACCTCGACGACCTTCGTGGTGTCGACGTCTCCCTCCGCGAGGCGGGAGTCCCACACCTGGCTGTTGACCGCTCCGGCGTCGAACGTGCCCGCCTCGACCAGCCCGATGGTGGCGTCGTGCGATCCGGAGAACCCGGCCTCGCCGTCGAAGTCGTCGAGCGTCACGCCCGCCTGGTCGAGGAAGAACTGCGGCATCAGCCGACCCGACGTCGACGAGTCGGAGCCGAAGGTGAACGTGCGCCCGGCCATCGCCGCCAGGCCGTCCACGTCGTCGACGGGGTCGATCGCCGCTGCGGTGTTGGCCACGAAGACGCTCGTGAACTCGGCGTCGATGTCTCGTTGGACGATCGCGCTGGCGCCGTCGGTCTGGAGGCGGGCCTGTACACCGGTCAGGCCGCCGAACCAGACGAGATCGAGATCGCCGATCCGGAAGGCGCTGACGGAGGCGTCGTAGTCGGCCACCGGCTCGTAGACCACGTCGATGTCGAGCGCCTCGCTCAGGTAGTCGGCGACGAGGCCGAACTGACGCTGCAGACGATCCGGGTCCTGGTCGGGGATGCCGCCGATCACGAGCGTTCCACCGGACGGGGCGTCGTCGTTGGCGTCGCCGGCGGTGCTGTCGTCGTCCCCGCAAGCGGCGAGGACGAGTGCTGCAGCGAGGAGGCTCAGCAGCAGGATCTTGAGGGGGTTCGAATCGCGGCGACCGCCGCGGGTGGTGCTCGTCATTGCTGTGCTCCTGTCATCGGTGTTGCCCTTCTCGTTCGTGGGATGGCGCCGACCATCATGCATGCCGAGGTCGCTCTCCCCGTGGTTCGGTCCGAGGTTGTCGTCGAGCGAAACGTCCGCCACAGTGCGGGTCGGATGTCCGAACTCCCCCCCAACGATCCGCCTGCACCACCCGGGCTCACCCGCGTGGTGTTGACCGCATGGCCCCTGCTCTTCTCGGTGTTGTTGCTCATGGTCGGCTCGGGACTCCAGGGTTCGCTCCTCGGTGTCCGGGCCGAGGGCGCCGGGTTCGGGGCGACCACCACCGGTCTCGTCCTCGGCGTGTACTACGTGGGCTACGTGCTCGGGTCGTCGTGGACGCCGGGGCTCATCCGCAGCGTCGGCCACATCCGGGTGTTCGCGGCCCTGACGTCGACGGCGTCGGCGGCCGTCGTGGTCCACGGCGTGTGGGTCTCGCCCATCCCCTGGCTCACCCTCCGCCTCGTCACCGGCATCTGTGTGGCCGGTCTCTTCGTGGTCAGCGAGTCGTGGTTGAACGACGCTGCGACGCCGACGACGCGGGCCACGCTGCTCGCCGTCTACAACACGGTGGTCACCGCCGGACTCGCGGCCGGAACGTTCCTGCTCAACGTCAGCGACACGGCGGGCATCGTGTTGTTCGTCGTGGGTTCGGTGCTGCTGTCGATGGCCGCGGTCCCCATCGCGCTCGCCCCCCACGGCGGGCCCCTCCCCGAGGTGTCGTCGTCGGTGACCTGGTCGTCGGTGTACGCGGCAGCGCCGCTCGGTGTGATCGGCGCGGTCCTCGCCGGGTTGACCACCGGCTCGGCCCTCGGTTTCGGCGCCGTGTACGCCACCCGGGCCGGGTTCGGTGTGAGCGGCGCCTCGCAGTTCGTAGTCGCCGTGCTCGGCGGCGCGGTGGTGGGCCAGATCCCCCTGGGCCGCTGGTCCGACCGCACCGACCGTCGCATCGTGATGGGTGTTGCCGGGGTCCTGATCGTGGCCGGGTCGGTGATCGGCACGGCCGCCACGACGATGGGCAACTTCCCCGCAGCGCTCGTGGCGGCGGCCCTCGTCGGCGCCGGCGGCTTCTCGTTGTACGGACTGGCCCTGGCACACCTCGCCGACTACATCGAGCCCGAGAAGATGATCGCGGCCGGCGCACGCCTCCTCACCGCCAACGGCATCGGCGCGGCCGCCGGTCCGATCGCGACGTCGGTGCTGATCGGCCTCATCGGGCCCGAAGCACTCTTCGAGATGCTCGCCGTGGTCCTGGCCGTCTTCACGCTCTACGTGGTGTGGCGTCTCGCCTGGCGCGAGGCCGTGTCCGAGGAGCGCCGGGCGCACTACACGTCGCTCGTCACCGGTGCGACCGTGTCCTCGCTCGACCCGATCGTGTCGGAGTCGGTCGGCATCGAGTCGACCGAGTTGCGGCGTCGATGGAAACGCCGCCGGCAGAAGCTCACCACCGAACGCTGACCGCCTTCGGCGGTCGGTCGGTGGGATCGCCGCCGTGGCCGCCAGACTGCAGCGATGGCCGCCTCGACGATCCGGCGGGCTGCGATCCGTGACGGGTTCACGGCCGCGGCCCCGATGCTGATCGGGATCATCCCGTTCGGGCTGGTGGCCGGGGCGGCGCCCGTCGCCGCCGGACTCGGCATCAGCGAGGCGTTGGGCCTGTCGTTGTTCGTGTTCGCCGGGGCGAGCCAGTTGGCCGTGGTCGACGTGTTGAGCGACGGCGGGTCTGTCGCCATCGCCGTCGTCACCGCGCTCACGATCAACCTCCGGATGCTGTTGTACTCGGCGTCGCTGGCCCCGCACCTCGCCGAGGAACCGTTGCGCCGACGGCTCGCCGTGTCGTACTTCCTCGTCGACCAGGCGTACGCGTTGTCGATCGTTCGGTGGACCGGCAAGGACGACCCCCGAGCCCGCCTGCCCTTCTACTTCTCGGTCGGGATCACCCTCGGGACGACGTGGATCGCGTCGACGGCCGTCGGGGCGTTGGTGGGGAGCAGCGTCCCCGACGACGTGCCGCTCGAGTTCGCCATCCCGCTCGTCTTCCTGGTGCTGTTGGTCCCGGTGCTCGACCGGCGACCGGCGGTCATGGCCGCCCTGGTGGGAGGC
>JBFIHN010000254.1:0-5552 GCA_041601775.1 Acidimicrobiales bacterium | reverse complement strand
CACGTTCTCGGCCGAGGTGGTCGAACTGCGGGCCGAGGGCCGCGTGTGGATGGCGGCCTACGTCGCCGTGTCGGTGGTCGGGGGCGTCGCCGTGGCGTGGTGCGGGCTCCAGGTGACCTGACCGACCAGAAACAACGGGCCGGCCAGAAACAACGGGCGGTCAGAGATAGAGGCCGGTGGAGCCTTCTTCGAGGCGTTCGGCGGCGACGGCGTGGATGTCACGCTCGCGCAGGATGATGAAGTCCTCGCCCCGCACCTCGACCTCGTAGCGGTCCTCCGGGTTGAACAGCACCCGGTCGCCGACCTCCATGTTGCGGACGTTGGCGCCGGTCGCCACCACCTCGGCCCAGGCCAGGCGCTTGCCCATCTGGGCCGTCGCCGGGATGAGGATCCCACCGGTCGACTTCCGCTCGCCCTCACCGCGGTCGATCGAGACCAGGATCCGGTCGTTGAGCATCTTGATCGGGAGCTTCTCGCTGCTCCCGGCCGAGGACGAGGAATCGGGCTTGGCCATCGGCGGGCGACGCTACCGTCTCCCGTCGATGACGGACGATCTCGAGTCCCTGCCCGACACCATCACGACCACCGACAACGAGACGCTCGAAGCCACGTGGGCGGCGGGCGACGAGCCCCGTGCCGTCGCAGTCCTCACCCACCCACATCCGCTCCACGGCGGCGACATGCACAACATCGTCCCCGCTGCGCTCGCTCGGGCACTGCCGGAGCACGCGATCGCCACGCTGCGCTTCAACTTCCGCGGTGTCGGCGCCTCGTCCGGCAAGCACGGTGGCGGGGTCGACGAGATCGCGGACGTCGTGGCGGCGGTCGACGCGGCGACGGCTGCGTTCCCCGGCGTCGCGGTCATCGGCGTCGGGTACAGCTTCGGAGCCGACGTGTTGTTGGCCACGCCACGTACCCCGTTGGTGGCCGTGGTCGCCGTCGCCCCGCCGCTGGCCATCCTCCCGCTCGAGCAGATGCATGCCGCACGGGGCGACTCCCCCACCGTGGTCCTCTCCCCCGAGCACGACCAGTTCCGACCGGCGGCCGACGCTCGTGCAGCCACGGTCGACTGGCCGGACACGTCGGTCACCACGATCCCCGGCGCCGACCACTTCCTGGCTGGCGCCACGTCGTTCGTGGTCGACCAGGTCGTCGGCTTCGTCGACCGCATCACCCCGCGACGCTGACGACCCGGATGTTCTCGGTCACGGGGTCGGGCGGTCCGACGACAGCGACGCGGACCGTGACCTCGTAGAAGCCCGGTTCGACCATGCGCAGGTCGTCAGCCAGCTCGAACGACTCGGTGGCGCCGGCAGCGATCGCGAGCTCGGTCACCTGCTGACGGAAGAACCGCTCGTTGCTCCACCGGTGGGCGACCTCGCCCTGTTGGGACAGCACGACATCGGCCTGTTGTGACGTCGGGAACGTGACCATCACGGGGGTGTCGGTGGTGTTGGTCAGCTCGATGTGCCAGGTGTGCAGACCGGCGGGCACGCTCGACTCGCCGACCAACTCGATCTCGAACGCGGCTCCGGCCGCCGTCGGCGGGGGCACGTCGGCCAACGCGGTCGTCGTCGACCCCGGGTCGGTGGCCGAGGTGTGGGCACCGTCGGTCTCGAGCCCGGGATCGTCGGCGGTGCAGGCCGCGACCGCGACGAGCACGGCGGCAACCACCGTCGACCTCACGCCGGTCGGACGGTCACGCCAGCCTCGGTCATGTGTTGCTTCGCCTCGGCCACGGTGTGCTCGCCGAAGTGGAAGATGCTCGCGGCGAGCACGGCATCGGCGCCGCCCTCGGTGACCCCTTCCACCAAGTGGTCGAGCGATCCGACGCCACCGGAGGCGATCACGGGGATGCCGACGGACTCGACCACGGCGCGGGTGACGTCGAGGTCGAAGCCGTCACGGGTCCCGTCGCGGTCCATCGAGGTCAGCAGGATCTCCCCGGCGCCGAGCGCCTCGCAGCGCTGCGCCCACTCGATGACATCGAGCCCCGTCGGTGTCCGACCGCCGTGGACGAACACCTCGAACCCGCTCGGGGTGGACGCGCCACCCTTCGAGTCGATCGCGACCACGGCGCACTGGGAGCCGAACTCGGTCGCGATCTCGGTGATGAGCTCGGGCCGGTCGACGGCCGCGGTGTTGACCGAGACCTTGTCGGCGCCGGCTCGGAGCAGCGTGCGAGCATCGTCGACGGTGCGGATGCCGCCGCCGATCGTGAACGGGATGTAGACCTCTTCGGCGGTGCGTCGGGCGACCTCGAGGATCGTCTCGCGTGCGTCCGACGACGCGGTGATGTCGAGGAACACGACCTCGTCGGCGCCCTCGAGGTCGTAGCGGCGGGCGAGCTCGACCGGGTCGCCGGCGTCGACGAGATCGACGAAGTTGACCCCCTTGACGACGCGTCCCGCATCGACGTCGAGGCAGGGAATGATCCTGGCGGTCCGCATCAGCTGGCTGCTCCGGTGTCGTCGGCGATGGCCGCGATGGCGGACACGGCGTCGTGCACGTCGACGCGTCCCTCGTAGATGGCGGTGCCGACGATCGCTCCTGCGAGGTGCCGGCCCTGCTGTTCGATCCTGGCCAACTGGACCAGATGGGCGAGCTCGCCGACTCCGCCGCTGGCGATCACGTCGAGGTCGGTGAGCCGCAGGAGCTCGGTGAGGCCGTCGAGGTCGGGACCCTCGAGCAGACCCTCACCGCGGATCTGGGTCACGACCACGGCCTCGGCGCCCGAGCCTGACAGGCGGTCGAGTGCGTCGGCGATGTCGAGGCCGCTGCCCTCGGTCCATCCCTTGATCGACACCTCGCGACCGCGCACGTCGAGCCCCAGAGCGACGGGCTGCACCGCCGCCACCTGCTCGACGAGCGACGGGTCCTGCACCGCCGCGGTGCCCATGACGACGCGGGCGACCCCGACGTCGGCCAGGGCGCGTGCGGCGTCCACCGAACGGACGCCGCCGCCGGCCTGCACGGGAACGTCGACCGCGGCACACACGGCGGCGATGAGCGCACGGTTGTGGGCCTCACCGGTGCGGGCGGCGTCGAGGTCGACCATGTGGATCCAGGGCGCGCCGGCACGGACGAAGCCGACGGCCACCTCGACCGGGTCGTCGGCATGGACGGACTCGCGGTCGAAGTCGCCCTGGACCAGTTGGACGACCTTGCCGCCCCGGAGATCGATGGCTGGGTAGAGGTCCATCAGACAGCCGCGCCCGAACGCACGAGCGACACGAAGTTGTCGACGTAGGCGAGGCCGGCCGACGACGACTTCTCCGGGTGGAACTGCGCAGCGTGGACGTTGTCGCGCTGCACCGCGGCGACGACCGGGCCGCCGTAGTCACAGGTCGCGGTGACGAGGTCGGACATGGGTGCGGCGAAGCTGTGCACGAAGTACATCCAGATGTCGCCCTCGAGCCCGTCGAACAACGGCGACGGACGGACGATGTCGACCACGTTCCACTGCATCTGCGGGTGCTTCACGCCGTCGGGGATGCGTTCGACGGTGCCAGGGAGGATGCCCAACCCGGCCCGGCCCGGGGTCTCGGCCGAAGCCTCGTACAGGAGTTGCATGCCGACGCAGATGCCGAGGAACGGCTTTCCTGCCTCGACCGCCTCGTGGGCGAGCGCGTCGACGCCGGTCCGCTCGACGGCGTCCATGCAGGCGCCGAACGCGCCGACTCCAGGGAGCACCACGGCGACCGCGTCGCGGACGACGGCGGGATCGACGGTGAGGCGGGCGTCCGCCCCGTGGCGCTCGAGCGACTTCTGGGCCGACCGGAGGTTGCCGATGCCGTAGTCGAGCACGGCGATGAGCGGTCGCTCGCTCACAGGGTGCCCTTGGTCGACGGCAACTCGACGCCTTCGACCCGGACCGCGTCACGGAGGGAACGGGCGACACCCTTGAACGCCGCCTCGATCACGTGGTGGGTGTTGACCCCGGCCTTCTTGGTGACGTGCAGCGTGAGGAACGCCGACGCGGCGAACGACTCGAAGAAGTGCTGCGCCATCTCGGGGTTGAACGGTGGATCGCCGAGCGGGAGGACCTCGCCGAAGGGCAGGTCGATGGCGGCGTGGGCACGACCGGACAAGTCGAGCGCCACCTCGACCAACGCCTCGTCGAGGGGGAAGAGCCCACTCGCGAACCGTCGGACCCCCGCCTTGTCGCCCGCGGCTTCGGCGAAGGCCTGACCGACCACGATGCCCACGTCCTCGATGGTGTGGTGTCCGTCGACGTGCAGGTCGCCGTCCGCCTTGACGGTCAGGTCGAAGCCGCCGTGGCGACCGAGCTGGTCGAGCATGTGGTCGAAGAAGGGCAGGCCCGTCGACACGTCGACCGCGCCGGTGCCGTCGAGGTCGATGGTGACGTCGACCGAGGTCTCCTTGGTCGTACGCGAGATGGATGCCGTGCGGGTCATGCGTGCTCCAGGGCAGATGCGAGGGCGTCGAGGAAGCGGTCATTCTCCCCCGGAGCGCCCAGGGTGAGACGGAGGCAGCCGTCGAGGCGAGGCCAGGACGCGCAGTTGCGGACGAGCACCGAGTGATCGATCAGCCGCTTCCAGACCTCGTCGCCTCCGACCGAGTGCGGTCGGAACAGGATGAAGTTGGAGGCGCTCGGCCACACCGTGACATCGAGCTGGCCCAACGCGTCGGACACGCGACCGCGCTCCTCGACGAGCGTCGCGACGCGGGCCTGCATCTCGTCCTCGAACCGCAGGGCGACGCGTCCGGCCGCCTGCTTGAAGGCGTCGAGGTGGTAGGGCAGGACGACCTCGGACAGCTCGTCGACGAGCCAGGTGGGGCCCACCAGGTAGCCGAGCCGGGCCGCGGCCATGGACCACGTCTTCGAGTAGGTGCGGGTGACGACGATCGGCGCTTCGTCATCGACCAACTCGAGGGCCGACCAGGGGGCGAACTGCCCGTACGCCTCGTCGACCACGAGGAGGCCGGGCGCGAGATCGGCGACCGCTCGGATGGTCTCCTCGGTCTCGATCATCCCGGTGGGGTTGTTGGGCGAACACAGGAACGTGATGACCGGGTCGTGCTCGCCGAGGACCCGTCGGACCTCGTCGAGGTCGAGGGCGAAGTCCTCGGTCCGCTCACCGGACGCCACCCCCGTGTTGGTGATCCGAGGGATGTGGGAGTGCAGCGCGTAGGTCGGCTCGAACGTCGCGACCGTGCGTCCCGGTCCGCCGTAGGTCAGGCACAGGGTCTGGAGGACCTCGTTGGAACCGTTGGCCACGAAGACCTGGCTGGCCTCGACCCCGTGATGGGCAGCGATGGCCGCTCGGAGCGCCATCGCGTCGCGGTCGGGGTAGCGATGCCAGTCGATCGCGGCGAGTTCGTCGGCGAGCGCGGCGCGGAAGCCCTCGGGGGGCGACTCCGGAGCCTCGTTGGTGTTCAGGCGGACCTCGACGTCGACCTGGGGCGAGTGGTAGCCGGGATGGAGTGCGAGGTCGTCCCGGACTGCGGGACGCTTCACGCCCCGACCTCGTTCTGGTGAACAACCGTGCCATCTGATGGTTGCATCTGGTCACCAGAACCGGTGGGTG
>JBFIHN010000253.1:0-5557 GCA_041601775.1 Acidimicrobiales bacterium | reverse complement strand
GTCGGGTGGGCGGTGGATCCGATGACGGGGCGAGGCCGCTCGACGGCGACGTGCCGTGATCAGCGGGCGGAGCGGCCCAGTGAGCGGAGTTCGGTGAGGACCTCCGGCAGCGCCGTGGCCACGGCATCGACGTCGGCGTCGGTGGAGTCCCATCCCACCGACAGTCGCAGGGAGTGGTGCGCGTCGACGCCCATGGCCGCCAGGACCGGGGACGGTTCGAGATCTGCCGAGGCGCACGCGCTCCCGGAGTGGGCACTGATGCCTCGGCGGTCGAGCCCGAAGAGGACCGCTTGCGGCTCGATACCGTCGATCCCCACGCAGACGATGTGCGGGAGACGGTGATCGGGGTCCCCGTGGATCGTCACGCCCTCGAGGTCGTCGACCACCGCGCGCAGACGGTCCGACAGCGCGGTCTGCGACCGGGCTTCGGTCACGACGTCGATCGATTCGACAGCCGCCGCCAGCCCGACGGCCGCGGCGACGTTCTCGAGGCCGGCCCGGCGGGCCAACTCCTGCTCGCCGCCGGCCAGGAGGGGCCGCAACCGCACACCGCGACGGGTGAGGAGCACCCCGGATCCGGCGGGACCACCCAACTTGTGTCCGCTGACCGAGACGAGATCGGCCCCGAGGGCACGAAAGTCGACGGGCACCCGGCCCGCGGCCTGCGCAGCGTCCACGTGGACCAGCACGCCCCGCTCGCGGCACGCCGCCACGACCTCGGCGACCGGCTGGATCGTCCCGACCTCGTGATTCCCCCACTGCACGTGCACGGCGGCGGTCTGGTCGTCGACCGTCGCCAGGACCTCGTTCGTCGACACCTTGCCGTGCGCGTCCACCGCGACCGACCGGACCGGCCCGTGCATCGCTGCCGACAGCCGCACAGCCGAGTGCTCGACCGCCGGCACGACCTGATGGCTCCCACGTTCGGCGGCACCCCAGCACGCGGCGGCGATCGACTCGGTCGCCCCCGACGTGAAGACGACCTCGCGCGCCCGGGCACCGAACGCTGCGGCCACTCGTTCCCGCGCGTCCTCGAGGACCGCCCGAGCGTGCGTGCCGTCGGTGTGGACCCGAGAGGGGTCCCCGGTCACCGAGGTCAGCGCCTCGACCATCGCGTCCCGGGCAGCCGGGCGCAGGGGAGTGGTGGAGGCGTGGTCGAGGTGGTGTCGAGCGGCGGTCACGTCATGACGACGTCACGACGGTGACGCAGGTCTCCGAGCCGAGCGCGACCGAGGTCTCGGTCGACGGCCGTGTGTCCCCGTAGAGCGACGACAGCATCCCCTTGACCAAGCCCCGGTCGACCGCGCAGATCACCGGATGCTCGATGGCGGTGTCGCCGAAGGGGCAGTGCTGGGCGACGATCCGCAGTTCGTCGCCCTGCTTCTCTGCGTGGGCGGCGAACCCGTGGGCCGAGAGCGCGTCGGCGACGGCGTGGAGCGACGACCGGAACGACCGTTGTGCCTGCTCGCTCGGCCCCATGGTCGAGGCGAGCGTTCGGCCGTACTCGATACCGACCTCCTCGGCCATGGCCGCCGCCTGGTCGGCCGGGAGCAGGGCCAACGCCCGCCCGAGCAGCGACACCAGCAGGTCGTCGTGGCGGACCGGGAACTCGATGGGGCTGCCCGCCGACGTCGCGGTGTAGCGCTTGGAGGGTCGCCCGGCGCCGCCGCCAGCGGGTCGTGCCGTCGTGACCTCGACGTAGCCGCCGCCGGCGAGCTTGTCGAGGTGGTGGCGGGCCACGTTCGAGTGGAGGTCGAACTGCGCGGCGACTGCTGCGGCGGTGACGCCCTCGTCGAGGTCCCGGAGCCACAGGAAGATGTCGCGCCGAGTCGGGTCACCGAACGCCGAGGTGATGGCGGTGACCGCCGACGCGAAGTCGGTGGCACTCAGCGGCCCCGGTTGCGGGGTGGGTGATTCCGCAGGCACGTCGGTATTCTACCTACGCGCATAGGGGAAATATGCCTGAGCGCACATCCACCCGACACGCACGTCCATCGTCCATGGAAGGCCCTCCGTTGCCCACCGAAGCCGAGATCACCGAGGCCCTGCGGCCCGTCGAAGACCCCGAACTCCACCGGAGCATCGTCGACCTCGGCATGGTCCGGTTCATCCGGATCGACGGAGCACAGGTCCATGTCGAGGTCGCGCTGACCGTGGCCGGCTGCCCGCTCAAGAACGAGATCGAGCGGCGCGTCGGCGCCGCCGTCTTCGAACTCGACGGCGTCGACTCCGTCCGCGTCACCTTCGACGTGATGACCGACGACGAGCGGGCCAAGGTCCGCGAGCTCATGGTCGGTGACCCGCAGGCGACGGCCGGGAGTCAGGCCGCCCACGGCCATGCCGAGGGTCGGTCGATCCCGTTCGCCGATCCGAAGTCGAAGACGCGTGTGCTGCTCGTCGCCTCCGGCAAGGGTGGTGTCGGCAAGTCGTCGGTCACCACCAACCTGGCCGTGACCCTGGCCAAGCGTGGCCACAAGACCGCCATCGTCGACGCCGACGTCTGGGGCTTCTCGATCCCGCGCATGCTGGGAATCGACCGGCCGCCGGTCGTCATCGACTCGATGCTGATCCCGCCCGAGGCCCACGGGGTGTCCTGCATCTCGATGGGGTTCTTCGCCGAGGAGGACCAAGCCGTCATCTGGCGTGGACCGATGCTCCACAAGGCACTCGAGCAGTTCCTCACCGACGTCTTCTGGGACGAGCCCGACTTCCTCATCGTCGACCTCCCGCCGGGCACCGGCGACATCTCGATCTCGCTGAGCCAGTTCCTGCCCCGAGCCGAGGTCTACGTCGTCACCACGCCCCAGCCGGCAGCGCAGCGCGTCGCCCAACGGGCGGCGTTCATGGCCGAGAAGGTGAACCTCGAGGTCAAGGGCGTCATCGAGAACATGTCGTTCTTCACCGGGGATGACGGCAAGCGCTACGAGATCTTCGGTTCCGGGGGCGGCGAGGAACTGGCGGCGCGCATCGATGTGCCGCTGCTCGGCAAGGTGCCGCTGGTGCCCGCACTCCGCGAAGGCTCCGACAGTGGCCGACCCGTGGCGGCCGAGGAGCCCGAGTCCGATGCCGCAGCGGCATTCGACGAGATCGCGCGCGCCATCGTCGAGGACCTGGCGCCGACGCGTCGACACCATCCCGAGCTGAAGATCCTCTAGTCGGGACCTCTAGTCAGGGCAGGGTTCGGAGACGACGGACCGGATCGCGGCGACGAGCGGTTCGGCGTCGCCGTTCTTGAGGCGCAGCGGGACGTCGTGGCGGGCCATCTCGTCGCGCACGAAGTCGCCGGCGACGGCCGAGTAGGCGATGATCTTCACGTTCGGGCAGCGTCGCCGGAGTTCGGGGATGGCCTCGAAGCCGTTCATGTTGGGCATCAGCAGGTCGAGGATGACGACATGGGGCTTGGTGGCCTCGCACAGCTCGATCGCCTCGATCCCGTCGGTGGCCTCGGCCACGACCGATATCCCGAACTGGCGGAGCTGGAGCTTGAGGAGCAGGCGGATGTCGGCTTCGTCGTCGGCGACGACGACCTCGATCCCGTCGGCGGCGTTCACGAGACCCCCTGCGCCGGCCGTGCTGAACGCGGCAGTCGGAGGCGGGCGGTGAACCGGGTCGGTGTCGACTCGACGGAGACGTCGCCTCCGTCGACTCGGGCGAGGGAGCGAGCGGCCGGGAGGCCGATGCCCAACCCGGCGGCGCGGGTCACGGCGCTCTCGCCCCGGAAGAAGAGCTCGAAGGTCGACTCGACGTCGTCGATCTGCCCGTCGACCGGTGTCACGACCACGGCCGTGACGTCGTCCTCGTCGGACTCGAAGTGGATCCACGGATCGGACTGGTGATACTTCACGGCGTTCGAGACGAGGTGTCGGAGCGCTCGGGTCACCAGGTCGCCGTGGCCGTACGCCGGTCCGTCGGGTGCACCCTCGACCCGGACCACGGTGTGGCGGGTGACCGACCGGGCGATCTCCCCCAGGTCGATGGCGTCGGCCTTCTCGACGGGGTGCGCGGTCTTGACCTCGCTGACGATCAGCAGGTCGTCGAGGAGTTCCTCGGATCGTCGGGAGTTGCGGATGAGTGCCGGGATGATGACGGTCCGGGCTTCCTCCGGGTCGGCGTCGACGAGCAACTCGGCCAGACCCCGGACCGTGGTGATCGGGGTCCGCAACTCATGCCCCACGACGTTGATGACGCGACGCCGGATCAGGTCGAGGGCATCCGGCGGCGGGGTGGTCATGGGGCGGGTCTTACCGTTCGGTGAATCGCTCGGTGGTGGGGTGAGCGTCGTGTGGGGGCGCCGTACGCTCGTCGTCGTGGATCCACAAGCGTATCGGCCGCTCGGGAGGAGGACGTTCCTGAGCCTCGTCGGTCTGGGCGCGACCGGGATCGTGATCGGCTCACCGGTCCAGACCGCGATCGAGTCGGCGTTCCGGCCGCTGGCCGACGCCGACGGCACCGGGCTCACGGACCTGTTGCCGACGACGGCGAAGTTCCGCTTCTACAGCGTGGCCGGCTTCAACCCGGACGTGTCGACCGCCGAGTACCGGCTCGGGGTCACGGGCATGGTCGACCGTCCCCTGGAGTTGTCGTTCGCCGATCTGGGTGAACGGCCGATGGTCGGCCTGACCCGTGACTTCCAGTGCGTCACGGGATGGCGCGTACCCGACGTCGAATGGGCCGGCGTCCGTGTCGCCGACCTCCTCGACGAAGCCGGTGTCACCGACGACGCGTCGCACGTGCGGTTCTTCAGCTACGACGGCGTCTACACCACCACGCTGACGATGGAGCAGGCCCGCCGAGACGACGTGCTCGTGGCCACGCAGATGCTCGGTGACGACGTACGACGCGAGCACGGCGGCCCGGTCCGGCTCTTCGTCGCCCCGATGTACGGGTACAAGTCGCTCAAGTGGCTGGCGGGCTTCGAGGCCACCGACACCGCCGAACCCCCCGGCTACTGGGAGGTCCGGGGCTACGACACCGATGCCTGGGTCGGCGATTCCAACGGCCGGTTGGACGAGCCGACGTGACCGCGACCGCTCGCCGGCCCCCGCATGCACGCGGGGAGAACGACCGCGTCGAGGGCGATCTCGTCGTGCGGTTCGACCGGCCCGAGCGCATCGTCCACTGGGTGAGCGCCACCGCGGTCCTGGTGGCGGTGGCGACCGGTGCCATCCTCTATGTCGAGCCGCTCGCGGTGGCGATCGGACGTCGCGCACTGGTCAAGGACCTGCATGTGGTCGCCGGCTTCGCCGGGGTCGTGCCCTTCCTCTTCGTGCTGTCCGGTCCGTGGCGTGCCGGGCTCCTGCGAGACGTCCGTCGGTTCTCGCTGTGGCACGACGACGACGTGCGGTTCCTGCGTCGTCGCACCCGGGCCGGCTCCGAGACCGGCAAGTTCAACGGTGGCCAGAAGCTCAATGCCGTCCTCGTCGCGTCGGCGCTCGCGGTGATGGTCCTGACCGGTTCGATCATGAAGTGGTTCGGGCCGTTCCCGCTCGAGTGGCGTTCCGGCGCCACGTTCGTCCACGACTGGGTGTCGTTCGGTCTGTGGTTCCTCATCCCCGCG
>JBFIHN010000252.1:0-5564 GCA_041601775.1 Acidimicrobiales bacterium | reverse complement strand
GTGGGAGCGGGCCTACACGACCGACGAGTGGATCGGGCTCCTCGAGACGCACTCGGACCACCGGCTGCTCGAACCCGGCCACCGAGCCGAGGTGCACGGCGCGGTGCGCGACGCGATCGACGAACGCGGCGGACGGTTCATGCTCCCCTACCGGGTCGAGGTCCTCCGGTTCTTCGCCTGACCCGGCGTCAGGCCAGGCCCGCGCGTCGCAGCGCCTGGAACCCGCCGACGAGGTCCGTCGCCCGGCGCATGCCCAGGGTCTGGAGCATGTCCGCGGCGAGGCTCGACGAATACCCCTCGTCGCACACCACGATCACGCGCACGTCGTGACCGGTCGCCTGCGGGATGCGCCACTCACTGTGCGGGTCGAGCCGCCACTCGAGCACGTTCCGGTCGAGCACCACCGCACCCTCGAGTGCGCCGTCGCGCGCTCGTTGCTCGGCCGGACGGGTGTCCACCACCAGGGCACCGGCGGCCATCTCCGCCGCGAGATCCACGGCCTCGACACGGTCGAGGCGCTCCTGGACTGCACGGCGATACGACTCGATGTCCACGGGCTCAGCGGATCGCCACGGGTACGACCGGTGCGCCGCTCGCTCCGGTGAAGGGCTCGGGCGTCGCCGCCAACTGGAAGGTGTAGCGGCGGTCGTCGTGACACGCGGACGCGAGCGCTTCGAGATTCCAGTTCTGTCCCTGCAGCATGCCCATGTCCCGCAGCGCCAGCAGGTGGAACGGAAGGAACACCGAGTCGTCCTGGGGCGGGAACGGATCCGGGTTCTGCGAGTCGATGGCGTACGCGGCGACGTCGTGGCGGTGGAACCACGCCGCGCACTCGGGAGCGAGTCCGGGCGAGCCGTGTTCGTAGGTCTTGCGGTCACCGGCGAGGAACCGCCCCATCTGACCGGTGCGGATCAACACCACGTCGCCGGGTTCGAGGATCACGGCCGCGATGCCCAGCGCCTCGTCGAGCTGATGGGGCGTGACGAACGCGCCGTGGTCGAGGCACTCGGTCACCTGCGTGCGAGCGATGTCGAGCAGGACGCCGCGCGTGACGATCGGTCCGACCTTGTCGATGCCACACCGAGTCGCACCCGACTCGACGGTCACCGCGGTGTTGGGGAAGCCGTTGTACAGCAGACCGTCGTAGCCGACGTGACTGAGCGCGTCCCAGTGCGTACCCGACTGCAGACCCATCGTCACGGTGTCGTCGTTGAGCTCACCGGTCGCCGGGTCGCCGGTGAACGCGAAGTTGTGCATCGTCAGCGTCCGCAGCGGTGGGAGCCGAGACGACTGCCCCATCAGCTTCGGGCCACGGAGATCGGCCCGTATCGCGAGCGAGATCGTCGTGCCGTCGACGACGGACGCTGCACCGCGGGCCACGGCCGCAGCGTCGATGAGGTTCAGCGTGCCGCGCTCGTCGTCCTCGCCCCACCGACCCCAGTTGGAGACCTCGGCTGCGAGCTCGCGCACGGTGTCCAGGATCGTCATGGCCCGAGACCCTACGGCTCGTACGTGGCGCCAGCCTTCGTCGCGGCCTCGCGGCGATACCGGGTGGTGGAGTGCTCCGGCTCCTTGTCGAAGCGCGGGATGACCTCGGTGCCGAAGAGCTCCATCGACGCGATCACCGAGTCGGTGTCGAGCGTGTTGGTGGTCGGGCTGAAGGTCAGCTGGTCGAAGCCGCAGTCGGCCCACGCCTGGACGCCGCGGGCGCAGTCGTCGGGGTCGCCCACGATGGCCAGGCCGTCATCGGCCATCTGCTCGACCATCTCCGGGGTCGGCTCGGGGAGGCGCTCGGGCCACTCGGGCAGACCCTTCGGCTTCGGGATGTTGTCGAGCCAGTGGAAGGCGAGGCTCGAGTAGTAGTTCATCTGCATGCCGGCAGCGACCTCGAAGGCCTTGTTGCGGTCCTCCATGCACACCATGTTCGTGACGCCCATGATGTTGTCGTTGACGTAGTCGCCGACGGGCGTGGCGTGGCCGATCTCGTTCTTGTAGTTCTCCACCAGCGGCGCGAGCCGCGTGGGCGAACCCGTCGTGAAGCAGAACGTGCCGAGACCCTTCTCGGCCGCCTTGGCGAAGGTGGGGGGCGAGCCGGCCGCCACCCACATCGCCGGGTGTCCCCACCCGTTGGGCTTGGGGAAGACCTCGCGCTCTGGCAGGCGGAAGAACTCGCCCTCGTAGGAGTAGGTGCCCGGCTTCCACATCTTGGGGATCTCGCGGATCGACTCCTCCCACATCGCCTTGGTGATCTCGAGGTCCGGGATGTCGAACCCGAACACCTCGGTCGTCGACGAGCCGCGGCCGGTCCCGAACTCGTACCGTCCCCCGAAGAGGTGGTCCATCAACGCGACCTTCTCCGCGATACGAGCCGGGTGGTTGACCTTGGCGGTGATGTTGAAGATGGCCGAGCCGATGTGGATGCGCTCGGTCTTGGCCGCGACGAAGCTGCCGTAGACCTCGGGTCCCGGCATGTGGCTGTACTCGTCGAGGAAGTGGTGCTCCGGAGCCCAGACGTACTTGAAGTTGTTCTGGTCGGCGGCGACCGCGACGTCGACGTTGCGCATGATGCGGTCGTGCTCGGCGCGCGGGTTGGCCGCACGCTCGAACTTGGGTACGAAGAGTTGGGCGAAGATGCCGAATTCCATCGGGGTTCCCTTTCGGAGTTACGCGTCGGCCGCGTGGTCGAGGTGCACGTCGAACACGCCGCGGTTGAGCTTCCCGGCATGGAGGTCGTCGAGCGCGACCTGCACATCGCCGAGCGGATAGGTGCACGAGACCAGCTCGTCGAGCAGGAGCCGGCCCTGCTGGTACAGACCGAGCAACATCGGGATGTCGTGGTGCGGCCGGGTCGTGCCGTAGCGGCAGCCCATGATCGACTTGTCGTTGTAGAGGTCGTTCACGACGAAGCTGGCCTCGGTGCCGAGCTTGGGCACGCCGACCAGGACGCAGTTGCCGCCCCAGTCGAGCAGGTCGATCGCCTGGCGGATCAGGGCCGGATGGCCCACGCACTCGAAGACGTGGTCGGCCCCGTTGGGGAGCAGTTCCTTGACGGCGGCGGTGGTGTCGTCGGTGGCCGATTGGCCCGAAGCAGCGGCGCAGATGAAGTCGGTGGCGCCGAACCGACGCGCCTCGGCTTCCTTGGCGGGGTTCATGTCGATGGCCACGACCCGACCAGCAGCGGCGATGCGGGCACCCTGGAGCACGTTGAGGCCGATGCCGCCGGTGCCGATCACGACGACCGTCTCGCCCGGCTGCACCTTGGCCCGGTTGAGCACGGCGCCCACGCCCGTGACCACACCGCAGCCGACGAGGCAGGCGCTGGTGAACGGGATGTCGTCGGGGATCACGACCGCCTGGTTCTCGAGGACGATGGTCTCCTCGCAGAACACACCGGTGTTGGCGAACTGGAACGCCTTCTCGCCACCGACGGTGAACGGGCGACCGAAGCGGCCCATGGTCGAGCGACAGTGGGTGGGTTCCCCACGATCGCAGGCCGCGCACGATCCGCAGTTGCCGAGCGTCGTGAGCACGACGTGGTCGCCCTCCTTGACGCTGCTGACCCCCTCGGCCACCTCGACGACGATCCCAGCCCCCTCGTGCCCGAGCACGACGGGCGTGGGGAACGGGATGTTGCCGTTCACCACCGACACGTCGGAGTGGCAGAGGCCGGCGGCTTCGATGCGTACCCGCACCTCACCGCTGCGCAGTCCCCGCAGTTCGATGTCGTCGCGAACCTCGAGTTCGCCGGTCCAGACCAGTCCGTTCAATGCCACGACAAAACTGTAACACGTTCTAGTTTCTCGAGGGCAACCGTCTGGGAGCGTCGAAGCCACGTTCACCGACCAAGTACCTGACACACCGTCAGATACGCTCGGCGCTGTGGCAGCACCGAGATTCGACTCCATCCTCCGTGGCGGATCCGTCGTCGACGGGACCGGCTCGCCGGCCCGCCGCGCCGACGTCGGCATCAGGGACGGCCGGATCGTCGCCGTCGGCGACATCGGCGACATCGACGTCGACGCCACCGAGGTCATCGACGTCACCGGCCGGATCGTCGCTCCCGGCATCATCGACCCGCACTGTCACTACGACGCGCAGTTGCTCTGGGACCCGCTGGCCACGCCGTCGAACTTCCACGGCGTGACGACCATCGTCAACGGCAACTGCGGCTTCGGTCTCGCACCGCTGACCCCCGGCGACGGGGACTACCTGCGGCGGATGATGGCCCGCGTCGAGGGCATGCCACTCCCCGCGCTCGAACAAGGCGTCGAGTGGAACTGGGAGACGTTCTCCCAGTATCTCGACCGCCTCGACGGCACCATCGGCGTGAACGCCGCGTTCATGGCCGGGCACTGCGCCATCCGTCGCTATGTCATGGGCGAAGACGCCGTCGGATCCGAGGCCACAGCCGAGCAGACCGAAGCGATGGCCGCGCTCCTCGACGAGATGCTCAAGGCCGGGGCGCTCGGGTTCTCGACCGGACGGGCCGGTCACCAGGACGGCGACGGCGAACCCGTGGCGTCACGCTGGGCGACCGACGACGAGATCCTCGCCCTCTGCGACGTCGTCGAGGCCAACGAGGGCACCACGCTCGAGGTGATCGTCGAGGGCTGCCTCGACATGTTCTCCGACGAGGAGATCACGTTCCTCACCGACATGAGCCTGCGAGGCGGCCGACCGATCAACTGGAACGTGCTGTCGGTCGACAGTGCCGACCCCGAGCGCACGTGGCATCAGATCGAGGCCGGCGAGATCGCCGCAGCACGCGGCGGACGGATCATCGCGCTGACGATGCCGATCCTCGTTCCCATGAACATGAACTTCCACTCGTTCTGCGCGCTCAACATGTTGCCCGGATGGGGGGACGTGCTCGCCGGCACCGTGGCCGACCGCATGGTCAAGTTGCGTGACCCCGAGGTCCGCCGCCAGATGGCCACCGACGCGGCCGACAAGACCTCGGGCGCGCTGCGGCGCATCATCGACTTCCCCAACTACGTCATCGGCGACACCTACTCGGACGAGAACGAGGGCCTGACCGGCAAGCGGGTGCACGAGATCGCGTCCGAACGCGGCACCGATCCGTTCGCCACCCTGATCGACATCGTCCTCGCCGACGATCTCCGGACGATCGTCTGGCCGTCGGCCACGGACAACGACCCCGACTCGTGGGCGCTGCGGGCCGAGATCTGGGACAACGAGCACGTCATGATCGGTGGCTCCGACGCCGGCGCCCACCTCGACCGCATGTCGGGTGCCCCCTACCCCACGAAGTGGATCGGCGACTGCCTCCGCGGCCGCAGGCTCACGTCCATGGAGCGCGCGGTCCAGATGATGACGACCGAGCCCGCGGCCCTGTTCGGCATCATCGACCGGGGCCAGGTCGCCGAGGGATTCCACGCCGATCTGTGGGTCTTCGATCCCGACACCGTCGACGCCACCATGGTCCGCATGGTCGACGACCTGCCCGGCGACTCGTCCCGCCTGGTGTGCGACGCTGTCGGCGTCGACCTGGTCATGGTCAACGGTGTCCCGATCGTCCGCCACGGCGAGACCACCGGCGACGT
>JBFIHN010000251.1:0-5577 GCA_041601775.1 Acidimicrobiales bacterium | reverse complement strand
TGCGACGCGTGAACGTCTGATCCAGTCGGCCGAGCGACTCGTCGCCGAACGGGGCGTCGACAGCGTGTCGGTCCGCGACATCACCAACGACGCCGGCGCCAACTCCGCCTCGATCCACTACCACTTCCGCTCGAAGGAGGGCCTGCTGCGGGCCGTGCTCGAGTACCGCGCCGACATGATGCGCGAGCGTCGCACTGGCTACCTGGAGCAGATCGCCGGGGGCGAGCCCACCATCGAGGAGATCGTCCACGCGGTGGTCAGCCCGACCTTCGACCTCGCCGCCAGCGGGCAGGAGCACGAGGCGGCGGCGTACGTGGCGTTCATCGCCGCGCTGCTCGACCACGGGGCGCTGGTCCCGGTCGTGCGGGAGTACTTCGATGCGCAGTTCAGCGCCTACGTCGACGTGGCACGTGGGGCATGTCCGCACCTGTCGGACGAGATGCTCCTCAACCGGCTCACGTTCGGCTTCTTCCTCGTGTTCAACACCGCGTCCGAACCGCCGAGAGGGCTCCGGACCTGGATCGGCCTGTACGACGCCGACGCGCTCGGGCGGGTGAAGGAAGACCTCATCCAGTTCATCGTCGGCGGATTGAGGGCTGGCGAGGGCTGACCGCCGCGTGACCGAACCGGCATCGTGACCGGAGTGCGAGCGGTCCACGCGCGATGATCGCACGAGTGCCCTGGCTCCGCTCCCTGATCGGCCGGTCCCCGTTCGTGGTCGCCTCGTCCGTCGCGCTCGTGTGCGGCGCGTGCGCGGGAGAGGCGGCGTCGACCGCGACGACGTCCGAGCCGGGGGCCATGACGCCGACCTCGACGGTCGTTGTCCCACCGGTGGCGGTCACGGCGTTCCCGTCGCAGCCGGCGGCGGTCCCCTGGCCCACCGACGCGTGGTCCTACGGCGAGCTTCCCGACGATGTCGACGCGGCGGTGATCGACGCCGCCACCGATGCGGCGTTCGACGACGGAGGCGATGGACGAGTCCGCGCGGTCGTGGTCGTACACGGCGGCCAGATCGTCTACGAGCGCTACAGCCCCGACCCGAGCGACGGTCCCAACCAGCAGTACCCCGGTCACTCGGTGGCCAAGAGCGTGACCTCGGCAGCGATCGGCATCCTCGTCGGCGATGGCGTGCTCGACCTCGACGAGCCCGCGCCGGTGCCCGAGTGGCAGGCCGACCCGGACGACCCTCGTGCCAGCGTCACGCTGGGCCAGATGCTCCACATGAGCACGGGGATGCCGTGGGACGACGGCCTCGACGAGGACGGACCGATGGCCGATCGCATGCGGTCCTCGGGCGACGCCGCCCGGTTCGCGGCAGAGCAGGAGCCGGTGGCACCTCCGGGGGAGCAGTTCGTCTACAACACCGGGACGTCGACGCTCCTCGCCCGGATCGTGGGCGATGCCGCGGGGGGCGACGCCCGGGGGTTTCTCGACGACCGGTTGTTCGGGCCGATCGGCATGACCCCGGTCCGTGTCGACGTCGACCGCGCCGGTACCTGGCTCGGGGGATCGTCGATCGACGCGACCGCGACGGGGTTCGCCAAGTTCGGACTGCTCTACCTGCGGGGTGGCGAGTGGGACGGCGTGCAACTGCTGCCCACCGACTGGGTCGAGTTCTCGCGCACCCCGAGTCCGACCGAACCCGAGTACGGCGGGCATTGGTGGGTCGATCCACTGCGACCGGGGGTGCTGTACGCCAAGGGGTTCCGGGGTCAGGTGATCACCGTCGATCCGCTGCACGACCTGGTGATCGTCCAGTTGTCGACGGCAGACGGCCCTTCGGTGGCGGACCAGACCGACGCGATCCTCGATGCCTTCGAGGCCGCGGACTGAGTCCGGATCCCGCGGCCTGAGTCAGGATCCGGCGTGGCCCGCCGACCAGAACGCGTCGAGCGCCGCCGCGGCCTGATCCGGGTCCTCGAGCATCCACCAGTGACCGAGCCCCTCGAGGGTCACGGCCCGGGCCTCGGCTCGTTCGGCCACCTCGTAGGAGTGGGAGAGGGGCCCGACGTAGTGGTCGGCCGTGGGCACGATCACCAGACCGGGTCTCGTGGCGGCCGTGGTCGGCAGCGCCTCCCAGATCGGTGCCAGGTCGTCGGGTCCGGCCGAGCGGTACAGGGCCAGGATGCAGCGTCCCATCGTCGCGTCGTTCGCAAACGCCACCTGCCGGCCGATCTCGGCGGGCATGCCGAGCGATTCGAACAGGGCGACCTTGTCGTCGATCGTCGCGCCCATCATCCCCGCGACGGTCTCCTCGCCGACCTCGGGGGTGCGCCACAGCTGCGCCATGTCGTGCCAGACGTGGTCGGGGTGCAACAGACCGGCCACGTCCATGGCCCACGACCGGACGAGGTCCGGGCGCGTGGTGACCACACCGAAGCAGTGGCCAGCACCCCAGTCGTGGCCCACCAGGTCGATCGCCCCGCCGATGGTCTCGAGCTCGCCGACCAGCCACTCGACGTACGACTCGCGGACGGGCTCGAAGTCCGAGGGGACCGGCGCCCCGAAACCGGGCGGGTTCAGGCGGATGACGTCGTGGCCGTGGTCCACCTCGAGGCACTCGGCGAGCGGATCCCAGATGGCGCGGGTCTCGGGTACACCGTGGACGAGAACGACAGGCATGACCAGATTCTGGCATCGGCGCGACGGTTGCGGCCGATGGTGACGCGTGGCACGTTGACCCGGCCTATTTAGTCTACGTATCGTAGGTGAATGGACGAACGATCTCCGTACGACGTCGTGATCCGCCGCGGCCGGTGGTTCGACGGTTCGGGTGCGCCCGGTGTCGTCCGCGACCTCGGCATCCGCGACGGGGTGCTCGTCGACGTGTCCGCCGACCCGCTCCCGGTCGACGGTTGCCCCGAGGTCATCGACGCCGACGACCGGTGGGTGGTGCCCGGCTTCGTCGACATCCACACCCACTACGACGCCGAGGTGCTCGTGAACCCCGGGCTCGGCGAGTCGGTCCGCCATGGGGTCACCACCATCGTGATGGGGAGCTGCTCGCTCTCGACCGTCTACTCCGGGCCCGAGGACGCGGCCGACCTGTTCGCTCGGGTCGAGGCCGTCCCGTACGACCACGTGCTCGGCATCCTCGAGCGGCACCGGACCTGGTCGACGCCGTCGACCTACGTCGAGGCGCTCGAGGCGATGCCGTTGGGACCGAACGTGACCTGCTTCCTCGGGCACTCCGACCTGCGCGCCCACGTGATGGGGCTCGGTCGGTCGGTCGATCCCGATGTGGACCCCTCGCCGGTCGAGGTGGCCCGCATGGATGCCCTGTTGAACGACGCACTCGACGCAGGGATGCTCGGACTGTCGACCATGACCACCACGCTCGACAAGGTCGGCGGCACCCGGTACCGGTCCCGGCCCTTGCCGTCGACCCACGCCCGGTGGCGCGAGTACCGGCGGCTCAACGAGACGCTCCGTCGACGGGAGCGGATCCTCCAGAGCGCACCGGATGCCCGCATGCCCCTCAACGTGGTGCAGTTCCTGCGCGAGAGCATCGGGCTGCGTCGCCCTGCCCTCAAGACCAGCCTGCTCGTCGCGGCCGACCCGAAGTCCGTCCCCGGCGGCGCACGCGCCGGACGCGCCGTGGCCGCCCACAACCGCTGGCTCCGCTCCGACGTACGGCTCCAGCACGTCCCGGTGCCCTTCGAGCTCTACGCCGACGGCATCGACCTCCCGGTGTTCGAGGAGCTCGGCGCCGGGCGAGCCGCACTGCACCTGCGCGACGAGGTCGAACGCAACGCCC
This sequence comes from Acidimicrobiales bacterium, assembly GCA_041601775.1. Taxonomy (GTDB): domain Bacteria; phylum Actinomycetota; class Acidimicrobiia; order Acidimicrobiales; family Salinilacustritrichaceae; genus Salinilacustrithrix. Next base: position 1,820 of record JBFIHN010000251.1, on the reverse strand, counting down.
TGCTGCGCGACGAGGCCTACCGCCGGAGGTTCCGACGCCAGTACGGCAACACGGTGATGCCCGGCCTGTGGCACAAGGACCTCCACGACGCCGAGATCGTGGACTGTCCGGATGCGTCCGTCGTCGGGAAGAGCTTCGGTGCCGTCGCCGACGAGCGGGGGGTCCATCCGGTGGACGCGTTCCTCGACCTGATCGTCGAACACGGCGGCGCCAACGTCCGTTGGCGGACGACCGTCGCCAACCATCGTCCCGCAATGCTCGACGCGATGGCATCGGATCCCGGCATCCAGATCGGCTTCTCCGATGCCGGCGCCCACCTCCGGAACATGGCCTTCTACAACACCGGCCTCCGGTTCCTCGGCCGTATGCGCGACGCCGAGGCCGCCGGGTCGCCGGTGCTCCCGATCGAGCGAGCGGTCCAGCGTCTCACCGGCGAGCTGGGGGAGTGGTTCGGCATCGACGCCGGCTTCCTCCGCCCGGGCGACCGCGCCGACTTCGTCGTCATCGACCCGGCAGGCCTGGACGAGTCGATGGGCGCCTACCACGAGCAGGAGATGCCCGACTTCGGTGGACTGTCCCGCATGGTGCGGCGCAACGACGCGGCAGTCGACGCCACGGGCGTCGCCGGCTCCGTCGTCTACCGCCGGGGGGAGTTCGCCCTGGGCTTCGGCACCACGAAGCGGACCGGGCAGTTCCTCCGCGCCGGACGCCAGCAGCGAGACGCTCCGACCCGGTCGGTCACTGCGGGAGTCCCCTCATGAAGCGTTCCACCGTCGTCTCGGGCACCGCCGCGCTCGCCGTCTTCGCACGGGGCGAACCGGTGCCGGACCGGCCGACCGTCGTCATGGTCCACGGCTGGCCCGACTCGCACGAAGTCTGGGACCTGGTGGCCGATCGCCTCCATACCGACGGTTTCCACGTCGTGACGTTCGACGTCCGCGGCGTCGGGGAGTCGACGGCGGCCCTGGTCCACCGGCCCTACACGCTCGACAAGATGGCCGCCGACGTCGGGGCGGTGATCGATGCGGTGAGCCCCGATCGTCGCGTCCATCTCGTGGGTCACGACTGGGGTGGCGTCGAGGGCTGGGAGTACGTGGCGTCCGCCGAGAACGCGGCTCGTGTCGAGACCTTCACCACGGTCTCCGGTCCCAACCTCGACCATCTCGGCCACCTGCTGCGGTCGAGTGCGACGGCCGCTGTCGTCCAGGGATCCAAGTCGCTCTACACGCTCGTGCTCAGCCTCCCCGTCATCCGCACCGCGATGTGGCGCCTGGGGATGGCGCGGGCGTTCCGTCGTTGGCTCCGCGTGACCGAAGGAGTCCGACCGGACGACGGGTACCCCGGACCCGGGCTCGCGCAGCACGCCATCGCCGCAGTGCCCCTGTACCGCACCAACATCTTCGGGAGGATGCGTCGAAGCGACATCCGGCCGGTTCGCGTCCCGGTCCACCAGTTGGTGGCGACGAAGGACAACTACGTCAGCGCCAGCGTCCTCGCCGAGTCGGCGGCCTTCGTCGACGACTTCACCCGGACCGAGATCGTGGCGGGGCACTGGTCGCCCCGTACCCATCCCGACGACGTCGCCCACGCCATGACCGACTACTACTCGTCCCGAGCCAGGAGCTCCGCATGACCGCTGTCGTGAGAGCCGCCACACCAGAGACCGGCGCCGTCCACGAGTTCCGCCCCCGCCGCGTCGCCTTCGACTACTCGGCCACGCCGAATCACTGGGTGCCTGACGACCCGCACACCACCCACGTCGCCAACGTCCTCCACCTCCTCCTGCCGGCCGGCGAGAAGTGGTTCTGCGAGGTGTACCG
>JBFIHN010000250.1:0-5609 GCA_041601775.1 Acidimicrobiales bacterium | reverse complement strand
GGGTCCGACCACGTGGTCGACCAACGAGAGGGGGACGATCTCCTCGTCGAGTTCCCAGGGTTCGCCGGCCTGGTCGAGACGATCGACGAGCGCCTCCCAGAGGCGTCCGGGGAGGATGCGGCCTTCACCGGCGACGAGCCATACCTCGGCATCGGTGGTGGCGGCGACGGCGGCGGCGGCGAGCGACCCCGCGACCGCCACGAATCCGTCGGGGCCGACGGCCGACGCCTCGAGGGCGACGATGTTCGACCAGCGGACGGCGCCGCCGGTGTTGGCGGGTGGCACCTCGTCGGACGGCGAGTCGGCGTGTTCGAGCCGACGGACCAGGCCGGCCCCCTCCCCGAACGCGTCGACCACGAGCGAGCGGACGTCGCCGCGGCGCACCAGCGCCTCGCCGACCTGTTCGGGCCAGCCGATGGCCGTGACCGTGGCGTCGTCGGGCAGCTCGTAGGCGAACGCGGCCGCGGTCGGATCGCCCTGGAGGACGGTGACGCAACGCACCGATTCGGCGCGCGGGTCGTTGCTGGCCAGCACCTTCGACGCCAGCCACCACATGGGACCCGACGTCGGGTGCCGGTCGACGATGCGCCGACACGCCGTGACCAGGCCCGATGGGTCGTCGGAGAACCCGGCGAGTGCTCGGGCGGCCTCCTCGGCGAGCGCGCTGTGGTCGGCGCCGCCGGAGCGGGCGACGTAACGGAGGCGCTCGATGGGGTGCACTACAGCCCGGGCTTGAAGATCATCAGGTAGACCATGATGACCATGAGGACGGTGGCGATGGGGCCGCCCTTGGCGACCAGCTCGCGTCCGCTCATGTCGCCGGCGGCCATGGCCTTCTCTCCCTTGAGGATCATGGCGCTCACGACACCGCCGATGGCCAGCCACACGAGGAAGGCCAACGAGATCCACGTCTGGGAGAACTCCCATCCGTCGAACTGCACGATCATGACCAGGCCGGTGATCAACAGGACGCCGAGCGACCCGAGGGCGATGCGCGAGGTGTACATGCTCGTGAACTTCGCCCAGTTCTGCATCGTGGCCTCGTCGGCGGTCTTGGCGAAGTGCGCCTCGAGCAACGGGTTGATGGCCGCGGGGGCGAAGGCCACCAGGAACGAGAGGATGTGGACGAGAAGGATGATGTCGTAGGCGAAGTCGCCACGGAAAGCCGCGAGAACCACGGTGAACTCCTGGGGGGTCGAGGGAGGATCTGCTCCCGCGGAACCTACCTCGCTAACCTGCCGCCCGTGCCCACCGATCCCAGCGGAGACGTCCCCCTGACGCACCTGTCCGGTGCCGAGCTGCCGCTCGACGACTGGCTGACCACGTTCCACCTCGCCGTGGCCGTGCTCGACCCGTACGAGTACGAGAGCGCGTGGCTCCTCGACACGGCCGGCCGCATCCTGACGACGTTCACCGGAGCCGACGCCCGCGTGGGGTTCATCGTCACGGCGAGCCCCGAAGACGCCAAGGAGTTCCTCGGCCCGTGGGCCGACCGTCTCTTCGCCCTGTGCGACCCGGACAAGGCCTTCGTGAAGTCCGTCGGCCTCGAGACGCTCCCGGCGTTCGTCCACCTGGGCCTCGACGCCAGCCTGCTGGGCTCGGCCGAGGGTTGGGATCCGGCGGCCTGGCATGCGGTCTCGGAGAACCTCGCCAAGGCCATGAGCTGGAAGGGCCCGGACATCCCGGCGCCCGGGGACCCCAAGCCCTACGCCGGCGCTCCCGCCGTCTGAACCACCAGGCATGCCACGGGCGGTTCCGGGGTACGGACGCCGACATGTCCCACCCCGCACACGACGGACCGATCCCCGAGGAACAGCAGCCCGGCCACCAACCGGCGCAGGATGCTGACAAGCCCGACCTCGATGCCTTCGCCGAGCGTCTCGGCGTCGTGCCCGAGGGCGACGAACCGGCCGGTGCTCCGTCGGTGATGTCGAGCGGTCAGTCCTCGACGACCCTCGAGCGCATCCGCAACCGCCAACAGGCACTGCTCGTCGGTGGGGCGGCGATCGTCGCCGTCGCCGCCATCCTCACGATCCGTCGGCTCCGGCGGCGCTGACCCGGAGCGCGATACTCAAGGGCGTGACGGACTTCGAATTCACGCCTCTCCTCCCCCTCTCCGGCGACGACACGCCCTACCGGAAGCTCGACATCGGCGGGGTCGAGCCGGTCGAGTTGGACGGCCACGCGTTCCTCCGCGTCGACCCGGCCACGATCTCGGCCCTGACCGCCGAGGCGATGTTCGACATCGCGCACTACCTGCGGCCCGGCCATCTCCAACAACTGCGGAACATCCTCGACGACCCCGAGGCGTCGGGGAACGACAAGTTCGTCGCCCTCGACCTGCTCAAGAACGCCAACGTGGCTGCGGGCGGGATCCTGCCCATGTGCCAGGACACCGGCACCGCGATCGTCAAGGCCAAGAAGGGCGAAGGGGTCCTGACGGGCGGTGGCGACGAGGAGTCGATCGCGCGAGGGATCCACGAGACCTACGCCACCGACAACCTGCGCTACTCGCAGATGGCGCCACTGTCGATGTGGGAGGAGACCAACACCAAGACCAACCTCCCGGCCGAGATCAAGATCTATTCGACCGACAAGCTCGAGTACGAGTTCTTGTTCATGGCCAAGGGCGGCGGCTCGGCCAACAAGAGCTACCTGTACCAGGAGACCAAGGCGCTGTTGACGCCCGACAAGCTCCTTGCCTTCCTCGACGACAAGCTCCGTACCCTCGGGACGGCTGCGTGCCCGCCGTACCACCTCGCCGTGGTCATCGGCGGCACGTCGGCCGAGATGGCGCTCGAGACCGCCAAGATGGCCAGCACCCGCTCGTACGACTCCCTCCCCAAGCAGGGCAGCGCGCTCGGCCACGCCTACCGCGACGTCGAGTTCGAGGCCGAGGTGCTGAAGCTGAGTCAGGAGTTCGGCATCGGCGCCCAGTTCGGCGGCAAGTACTTCTGTCATGACGTCCGCGTGATCCGCATGCCCCGCCACGGCGCCTCGCTGCCCGTGGCCGTGGCCGTGTCGTGTTCGGCCGACCGGCAGGCCAAGGGCAAGATCACCGCCGACGGAGTCTTCCTCGAGCAGCTCGAGACCAACCCCGCACGCTTCCTCCCCGACGTGACCGGCGACGACCTGTCGTCCGACGTCGTCGAGATCGACCTCAACCAGCCCATGGACCAGATCCGGTCGACCCTGTCGAAGCTGCCGGTCAAGACCCGCCTGTCGCTGACCGGTCCGCTCGTGGTCGCCCGGGACATCGCCCACGCCAAGATCCAGGAGCGCCTCGACGCCGGCGAGGAGATGCCGCAGTACCTGCGGGACCATCCCGTGTACTACGCCGGACCGGCGAAGACCCCGGAGGGCTATGCATCCGGATCGTTCGGCCCGACCACCGCCGGCCGCATGGACTCCTACGTCGACGCGTTCCAGGCCGCCGGTGGGTCGATGGTGATGCTGGCCAAGGGCAACCGCAGCCAGCAGGTCACCGATGCCTGCAAGCGTCACGGCGGTTTCTACCTCGGCTCGATCGGTGGCCCTGCCGCCCGCCTCGCCCAGGACAACATCAAGAAGGTCGACGTGCTCGAGTACGCCGAGTTGGGCATGGAGGCGATCTGGAAGATCGAGGTCGAGGACTTCCCGGCGTTCGTCATCGTCGACGACAAGGGCAACGACTTCTTCGCCTCGGTCAGCCGCCCGATCGACCTGAAGACGAAGCGGATGAAAACGACCACGTGAGCTCCTCGGGCCCGTTCGTGCCCGCGGCACTCCTCGTCGTCCTCGCCGCTGCGCTCTGGGGCACGACGGGTACGGCGCAGGCGCTCGGGCCCGACGACATCGATCCGCTGGTCGTCGGTTGGGTCCGCCTAGCGGTCGGCGGTCTCGGACTGGTCCTGATCGCCCGGGTGCGACAGGTCGCTCGCACCCCGTTGTCGAGCGGGTGGACGTGGGTGGCGGTCCTGTCCATCGCGGCGTACCAGCTCACCTTCTTCGGTGGCGTCCGCCTCGCCGGCGTCGCCCTCGGCACCGCGGTCGGCATCGGGTCCGCGCCGATCTGGGGCGGCTTGGTGGACTGGCGCTTCACCACGTGGCGGCCCACCACCCGCTGGATCGTCGCCGTCGTCATCGCCGTGGCCGGTGCCGCACTCGTGGCCGGCGATCCCGGTGACGCCGAGCGGCCCGAACTCGGGCTGCTCCTCGCCGTCGGTGCCGGTGCCAGCTATGCCGTGTACGCCTATGCGCTCCAGCAGCTCGCTCGACAGGGCGATGCCGACCACGTGGCCGCCACGGTGTTCACGCGAGCCGCCGTGTTGCTGGCACCCATGCTCCTGATCGGCGATGTCGGTGACCTGCTCACCGGTCGTGGGCTGGTCATGTCCCTGCACCTCGGCGTCGTCGCCACGACGCTGTCATACGCGCTGTTCACCCGCGGCGTGCGCGACACCCCGGTCTCGACCGCCACCCTGTTGTCGTTGGCCGAGCCGCTGACCGCCGTGCTGCTGGGCATCACCATCGTCGGCGAGACGCTGTCCCACGCCGCAGGAGCAGGGGTCGCGATGTTGCTGGTCGGCGTGACCATCGGGGCCACGGCGCGCACCGAGCGATCAGGATCTAGGTTGCGAGCATGACCATGAACATCGGAATCTTCGGCGGCGTCGCGGGCACCGGATCGATCGACGACGTCATCGCCGACGTCCGCTCCGCACACGAACACGGCTTCCCCAGCTACTGGGTCCCCCAGATCTTCGGGTGGGACGCACTGACCCTCCTCGCCGTCGTCGGACGCGAGACGGAGGGCATCGAGCTCGGGACCTCCGTCGTCCCGACCTATCCCCGGCACCCCGCGATGCTCGCGGCGCAGGCCCTCACGACCCAGGCCGCGGCCGATGGGCGCTTCACGCTCGGCATCGGGTTGTCCCACCAGCCGGTGATCGAGCACATGTTCGGCATGGACTTCGCCAAGCCGGTCCGTCATCTCCGCGAGTACCTCGACATCCTCATGCCGCTCGTCAGCGGTGAGGCGGTCTCGGCCGACGGTGAGACGCTCTCGGCCCATCTGGCGCTCGACATCCCCGACCCACAGCCCGTCCCGGTCATGGTCGCTGCTCTCGGCCCGCAGATGCTCAAGCTCGCGGGGAGCCGCACCGCCGGCACCATCACCTGGATGACCGGACCGGCGACCATCTCGGCCCACACCAAGCCCGCCCTCGACGCCGCGGCCGAGGCGGCAGGCAACCCGTCGGCCCGGATCACCTGCGGGTTGCCGGTGTGCGTGACCTCCGACGTCGAGCGCACGCGCGAACGCGCGTCGAAGGTCTACGCCATCTACGGACAGCTGCCGAGCTATCGGGCGATGCTCGACCGCGAGGGCGCCGAGGGCCCGGCGGACATCGCCATCATCGGCGACGAGGACCACGTGGCCGAGCGCATCAGCGCGCTCGAGAGCGCCGGCGTGACCGACTTCGCGGCGAGCGAGTTCGCGTCGTCCGACGACGAACGCACACGGACACGTGCCGTGCTCCGTTCCCTCCTGTGATCGGGAGCGGACGATGAAGGTCCGGGTCGGGTACGGACTCGGCACGCGGTCGACCACCAACGACGCCGAGCGGTTC
>JBFIHN010000249.1:0-5622 GCA_041601775.1 Acidimicrobiales bacterium | reverse complement strand
TTCGGTGGCGCGTTCGGTGCCGAGCGTCGCGAGCAGGTCTTCGTGGAGCTCGAACCACACGGAGTGGTAGCTGGGAAACATCGGCTTGGTGAACCAATCGTGGTCGCCGGCCCGCACGCGCACCAAGGCAGTTCGCAGTCGATCCCGGTGCCCGCCGAAACGAGCGAGTGCGCCGGTGAGCGCGTCGAGGACGGGAACCACCTGATCGTGGAGCGCTTCGAGGCGGTCGTGGACCCGACGATCGTGATCAGCATCGGTGTGGTCGTTGATCTGGGTCTCGCCGTCGACGTCGCGCAGCTGCCATGCCGTGCACACCGTCAGCAGTTGGTCGTTGAACTCGAGGAAGTCGCTGTAGGCGGCCTCGACGACCGGGCGGGCCCCGGTCTCGTCGAGTTCGTCGGCGATGAGGCGCTCGCCGAGGGCCTTCCCGTCCGGGGTGAGGGCGTAGCCACCGATCCGGCCGCGGCGGACGCGGACGAGGTCGGCGACCGCGAGGGCCGAGAGTTCGGCATCGACGACCTCGGGATCGAGCGCCACGTCGGCGGCGATCGTGCCCACCTCGGCGACGCCCTTCAGGCGGAGCGTGTGCAGGACCAGCAGTCGGGGTGAGGAGGGATGGCCCACGAGATCACGGTACAGCGCGATGCGCCGCCGCCCCTGCGCTGGGGCCCCGCAGGAGTCGTCCCGGCAGCGCCCCGGTGAACTCGTCGTCGGTGACCGTGATCTGACCGGCGCAGATGGTGTGCCGGTAGCCGTGGGCCTTCTGGAGCAGACGCCGCGCGCCCGACGGGAGGTCGTGCACGATGCGGGGAGCCTCCACTCCCAGGGTGTCGTAGTCGATGACGTTCACGTCGGCTCGCATCCCGGGCGCGAGCAGACCCCGGTCGGCCAGGCCGTAGAGCTCGGCCGTCTCGCGGGTCTGTCGCCGGACCACGAACTCGAGCGGGAGCGTCCCCCCGCCCTGCGCGCGGTCACGGGTCCAGTAGCTGAGCATGAACGTCGGCATCCCGCCGTCGCAGACCGCACCACAGTGCGCGCCGCCGTCGGAGAGGCCCATACGGGTCTGCGGGTGGAGTTGCAGTTCGCGGGTCAGCTCGAGGTCGCCGTAGCTGTAGTTGAACAGCGGGAAGTACAGCATCCCCGACCCCGGTCCGTCGCCGGCATCCGATGCCAGCACCTCGTAGGCGATGTCCTCGGGACGACGTCCCGTGGCCCGGGCGATGCCGGCGACCGAGTCCTCCGGTCGTGGCTCGTAGCTCTCGTCGCCCCGGAACGGGAACATCTTGTCCCAGCTGGTCGTCACGAAGCGGGCGAAGTCGCCGCCGAGGTCGATCGGCTCCTCGTCGATGAACCGCCGGCGGTACTCGTCGGTCAGGGCCTTGGCCCGTCGTTCCGATGGCTCGAGCAGCGCCAGCTCGCCCCACGCCGGCTTGAACAGGAACGGATGCAACGTGAGATCGAACGCGAACAGGATTCCGATGGCTCGCCCCGCGACCTGCGAGTAGATGGGGAGACCGTCGGCCGCCGCCTCCTCGAGGAGTCGCAGGCTGGTCTTCCAGTAGTCGGGGTCGGTGTCGGGTTGGTTGAGGTTGAAGCTCACCGGCAGTCCGGTGATCGCCGCCAACTCGCGCATCCAGCCGAACTCGTCACCCACCTTGACGTGGTCGGGGCTGTACTCGAACACCCCGTGCCCGGCCGCGGCGATCGCCCGACCGATGCCGAGGATCTCGTCGTCGGCTGCGGTCGTCCCCGGAACCAGTTCGCCGTCGATCGACTTGTGGATCGGCGTCCGACTGGTCGAGAAACCCAGCGCCCCGGCCCGGAGACCGGACTCGACCAGCGCAGCCATCGCTTCGATGTCGTCGGGGGTCGCCGGTCGGTTGTCCGCGCCCCGGTCGCCCATGACGTAGGTACGCAGCGCGCCGTGCGGGACCTGCGTCCCGACGTCGCACACGAAGGGGCGTCGGTCGAGCGCGTCGAGATACTCCTCGAAGCTCTCCCACTCCCACTCGATGCCGTCGCTCATGGCGGCGCCGGGGATGTCCTCGACACCCTCCATCAGCCCGATCAGCCAGTCGCGGCGTTCCTCGGCCACGGGAGCGAAACCCACGCCACAGTTGCCCATGACCACGGTCGTGACGCCGTGGAAGCCGCTGGGCGTGAGGTACGGGTCCCAGGTGGCCTGGGCGTCGTAGTGCGTGTGGATGTCGACCCATCCCGGCGTCACCAGCAACCCGGTGGCATCGATGTCGATGGTGCCGGCACCGAGGTCGGAGCCGACCGCGACGATGCGGTCGCCCTCGATCGCAACGTCGACCACACGGGCGGGAGTCCCCGTCCCGTCGACCACCGTTCCCCCACGGATCACGATGTCGTACATGGGACCGATCGTAGGTCGGCCGACGGGAGCGACGCCCCGGTCGGCGGGCCGGGCCGTCGGGGGCGGCGCCGGTCAGGCCGCGGCGCGCAACGCCCGGTAGAGCAGTCGCGGGTCCCCCAGACGCCGGCGCAGTTCACGCTCGAGGCCGGCGATCGGGTAGAGGTTCTGGGGCGCCCGGCTGTCCTTGTGCGGCTCCGATGCGTAGCGGGGAAGCGCCAGCGTGCACGCGTCCGCCAGCGCACGCACGTCGTCGACCGAGCGGTCGGGGCCGGCCTCGCAACGGACGACCGAGGCCCATGTGTGCGACCGGCCGCCCGGCAGGCACTGGTACCAGGACCAGCGGGGAAAGGGCGCGCCGATGAGGAACACGGGCGTGCGCTCGCCGACCGCGAGGCGGCCGACGATGTCGGAGACGAGCGTGGGCAGATACCCGACGTGTTGTCGTTTCACGAACCCGACGGCGTGTTCCATCAGCCGCCGCTCTCGCAGCGGGCCGTCGACGACGAGCAGGCAGTCGTCGGACACGCCGGTGGACACGTGGTGTTCGAGGTCGCCCATGGCCGACTGCAGCGCGAGCGACAGCGCATCGGGCGAGTCGCCCGACACCTGCCGTACACCGAAGCGCCCGTGGCGCGTCTCGATCGGCACCAACGACGGGCCGTCGCAGAACAGGCTGCGCCGTACCTGGGCGTCGACCACCGTCGCCGACCCGTTGCAGCGCACCACGCCCGCTGCGTAGCTGGCGCACAGCCCCATGCGGGACGGCCCGTCGTCGTCGGCCACCCAGACCTGGGCCTCGACCCGACGGACGCCGTCGACGAAGGCCAGCTCGGTCGGTGCCGTCGTGCCGTCGGCGGGCACGACCGGCCGCCACTCCTCCACCGGGAGTTCGAGGCTGACGTCGACCGTCGCCTGCGACTCGGCCAGCTCCGTCCCCTCGGCCGACGCCCCGTACTCGGGTGCCCACTGCTCGACGACGTACTTCATGCGTCCACCCGCTCGATCGTGCTGGTTCCCGGCGACTTCGAGACCTCGAACCGCACGGGCACCCGTTCGGCGAGGTCGGCCACGTGGGAGATGATCCCGACCATGCGCCCGGTGGCGCCGAGCTCCTCGATCGCCGTGGCCACGACGTCGAGCGTGTCGGGGTCGAGCGTGCCGAACCCCTCGTCGAGGAAGATCGCATCGAGCGTGTTGCCGCCGGTGGCCGACAGCTCGCTCACGCCTTCGGCGAGGGCCAGCGCCAGGGCCAGGGAGGCGAGGAACGTCTCGCCGCCCGACAGCGTGCGGGCGATGCGACGCTCGTCCGCGTTGGCATGGTCGATGACCGCGAACTGCTTCTTGTCGTCGACGGCCATCGCGTAGCGCCCGGACGAGAGCTGCTCGAGCCACGTCGACGCCCCGGCGAGGAGCGCGTCGAGCGCCTCGTCGAGCAGCCAGGCCTCGAAGCCACGCGCACCCAACTGCTCGGCCAGGAGATCGTGGACCTGTCGGCGTTCGTCCAGCGCCGCGCGTTCCTCGCGGAGTCCATCGGCCAGCACCACCTCGCGCTCGAGTTGCTCGCGCTCGGTCCTCGCCGTCGCGAGCGCGCTCACGCAGCGATCGCGCAGTCCCGGCGCTGGCGTCGGGGCGACGCCGGCCTCCTCGGCGAGTGCGCCCAGGGCGGCGAGGCGCTCGTCACGGGCAGCGGTCGCCGTGGCCCGGGCGCTCGACAGGGCTTCGAGCGACGCGTCACGACCAGCGCGCTCGTCGTTCGACCAGCGCACCAGCGCGTCCCAGTCTGCCGACAGGTCCGCGGTGACCGGTGGCGGACCGAACGCCGCCACCTGGTCGCGTGCCGTGACGAAGTCGGCCCGGGCGCCGGCCACCCGGCGAGCCGCCGCATCGGCGGCCGATCGACGGCGGGAGACCTCGCCCCGGGCCCGCTCGTCGGCGGCCCGCGCCGCTCGCAGCGACTCCTCGGCAGCGGCGATGCGGCGCAGTGTCTCGGTGATCTCGTCGGTCGACGGCGCATCGGCGAGACGCCGGGCCAGTTGGTCGCGTTCGGCGACCCGTTCGTCGAGCTTCGCCCGGTAGCTCGCCTCGGTCTTCTCGACGTCGGCCAACTGCACTGCGGCGTCGCGCCGTGCACTGGTCGCGACCTCGAGGCCCTGCTCGGCCGCCGCAAGGGCGCCGTCGTCGATCGACGGGAGCGCCTCGATCGACGACCCGCACACCGGGCAGTCGTCGCCGACGTGCAGGTGACGGGCGAGGTCGGAGACCACGTCGGCGGTGCGAGCCTGGTCGCGGCGTCGCTCAGCATCACGCAGGGCCGTCGTCGCCGCCTCGACACTGGCCTGCGCCGCAGCGACGCTCGCCTCCACCTCGACGACGAGGCGAGTCCCCTTGTCGATGCTGGCCGAGACCTCGGCCAGCCGCTCACGGTCGGCGGCGAACGCCCGCAGCGCACTCGCATCGGGAAGCGCCTCGGCCACGGTCGAGGCCGCGTCCACGGCCTCGGTCGCGGCACGCTCCGCCGCCTCGGCGTCGACCACGGCCTCGGCGGCGTGGTCGGCCTCGCGCGCGATCTCGTGCACATCGGGCGGTGTGGCAACCGTCGCCAACGCCGCCGACGCCTGCGCCGTCTCGGCCATGCGCTCGTCGGCGAGGCGGATCTCGGCGTCGAGGTCGGCCAGCGTGGGAGCGGCGGCGTCGAGTGCCGCCACGACACCGGCGAGTGCGTCCACCCGGACCGTCGCCTCGACCACGGCCGCCGAGGTGGCATGCGCCGACCGAGCGAGCTGCTCGTCGAGGAACTCGATCCGCTGTGCCGCTCGCTTGGTCTCGGTGCGGGCGGCCGATGCCAGCCGTTCGTACAGGCCCAGGTCGAGCAGTTTGACCAGCAGGTCCTGGCGCGTCGCCTTGGTGTCGTGGAGCAGGGTCGCGAAGGCGCCCTGCGGGAGCACCACGCACTTGGTGAACTGTTCGAGTTCGAGGCCGAGGAGTCGGGCCGCCGCTGCCGTGACCCCGTCGGCGTCGTCGGCCAACACCGTGGTGTCCGCCGTGGTGTCCGCCGCGGCCACACGCCGTTCGAGCCGCGCTTCTTTGGTGGTGGCACCGGTCTTGGTGCGGCGGACGACACGGGTCGCGATGTAGTGGTCGGCCCCGACCGTGAAGTCGAGGCGGACGCGTGCCTCGAGCGCACCCTGGGTGATCACCGGGTACACGAGGCCCTTGCTCCCGTAGCGGGGCACCGAGCCGTA
>JBFIHN010000248.1:0-5642 GCA_041601775.1 Acidimicrobiales bacterium | reverse complement strand
GTCGGCCTCGCACTCGGGGCGGTCGGACTCCTCAGCATCGTGGCGGGCAGCGCGACGTCCTGGCTCAACCAGGCCATCCAGGTGGCCGCGCCGGTGGCGCGGGTCGAGGTCCCGAGCACGACCACCTTCGACGCCGACGACCGCACCTACGCAATCGTGCTCGACCGCATCTCGTCTGCGGCTCGACTCGGGGTCACCAAGGCGGACCCCGTCGTCGACGTGCGGTGCACGATCACGCTGGCCGACCGCACGACCACGATGGTGGACGGGTCACGATCGACGGTACGGGTCGACACCGACCTGGGAACCTCGGTGGGGACGTTCGTCGCCGTCGAGGGGACGACGACCGTCGCGTGCGACTGGACCCGGCAGCCCTCCGATGCCTACCGCTTGACGATCGCTCCCGAACGACCGAGCGTCGTGCTCTTCGGCCTGGGCGCCCTGGTCGGCGGCATCGTCCTGGTCCTGGTCGCCGTTCCGTTCGTGTGGGTCGGTCTCCGTGGAACGGTGATTGTCGAGCAGAACACTGTTCTCGCGTCGGATATCTGATACAACGTCAGATTCGTGAGCGAGACACAACCACTCCGTGCCCCGATGACCATCGAGTATCCGTTCACGCGGACGGTCGGACCGGTGCAGTCAGCATTCCTGACCGGGTTGCGCGAGCGAGTCGTGCTCGGCATCCGGCGCAGCAACGGGACCGTGCTGGTCCCTCCGGTGGAGTACGACCCCGACACGGCCGATGAGCTGACCGAGCTGGTCGAGGTCGGGTCCAGCGGCACCGTCACCACCTGGGCGTGGGAGCCGTCGCCCGACGAACGGCAGCCGCTCGACAATCCGTTCGCGTGGGCGCTGATCACCCTCGACGGCGCCGACACCCCCATGCTCCACGTCGTCGACGCCGGGTCGCCCGACGCCATCTCGACCGGCACACGGGTGCGCATCCGCTGGGCCGAGGAGCGCGAAGGCGCCATCACCGACATCGCCTGTTTCGAACTCGAGGAGACATCGTGACCGAGCTCACCCTTCCCGCGTCGATCGCCGACGCCGAGCCGGTGCGTTCGATCCGGACGCCGGCCCGCCTCGACTACATCTACACGGCTCCGCTCGCGACGACCGAGTTCCTCACGAACATCGAGCAGAAGCGGATCATCGGCAGTCGATGCCCGAAGTGCAGCAAGGTCTACGTGCCGATCCGCGGCGTCTGCCCCACCGACGCCGTCCCGATGACCGAACGGGTCGAGGTCGCGGACACGGGCGTCGTGACGACCTTCTGTGTCGTCAACGTCCAGTTCTACGGTCAAGCGGTCGAGGTGCCCTACGTGTGTGCGACGGTGCTGCTCGACGGCGCCGACATGGGCCTCTTCGGGATGGTCGCCGGCATGCCCGCGGCCGATGTGCGCATGGGTCTGCGAGTCAAGGCCAAGTGGGCCGACGAACCGTCCAAGTCGCTCGCATCGATCGACTACTGGGAACCCACGGGCGAGCCCGACGCCGAGTACGACACCTACAAGCACTACCTGTAGAGGACCGAGGAACCACTCATGAGAGATGTTGCCATCGTCGCGTTCGCGCAGTGCGACCAGGAACGCAGGGTCGAGGACCGCAGCGACGTCGAGATGCTCAGTCCCGTCATCCAGGACGTGTACGCACAGACCGGGATGACGGCCGCCGACTTCGGCTTCGTCTGTTCCGGCTCCACCGACTACCTGGCCGGACAGGCGTTCAGCTTCGTGCTGACGCTCGACTCGGTCGGCCCCTGGCCCCCGATCGCGGAGAGCCACGTCGAGATGGACGGGGCATGGGCGATGTACGAGGCCTGGGTCAAGATCCAGACCGGCGCCATCGACTCCGCCTTGATCTACGCCTACGGCAAGTCGTCGCCCGGCGACCTCCGGGCCGTTCTCAGCCGGCAGATGGACCCGTACTACGTCGCTCCGCTGTGGGCCGACTCCGTGGCCCTCGCCGCACTCCAGGCGCAGTCGGTCCTCGACGCCGGCATCGAGACCGAGCGCGACTGGGCCGAGATCGCGGTGCGCAACCGCACCAACGCCGAGAGCAACCCACGAGCCCTGCTCCGTGGTTCGCCGGATGCCGACACGCTCCTGAACGACGACTTCGTCGTGAACCCGCTGCGTCGCCATGCCTGCCCGCCCATCACCGACGGTGCCGCAGCAATCGTGATCGCCGCCGGCGACAAGGCCAAGGAGCTCAGCGATCGCCCCGCCTGGATCCGTGGGCTCGACCACCGCATCGACGCCCAGTCACTCGGTGTGCGCGACCTCACCGTGTCCGCGTCGACGACCAAGGCGGCAGCCAAGGCCGGTGTCGCCGACAAGCCCGTCGACTTCGCCGAGTTGCACGCGCCGTTCGCCCACCAAGAGGGCATCCTGCGCCGAGCCATGGGACTCGACGACAGCGTCGACATCAATCCCTCCGGTGGTGCGCTGGCGGCCAACGCCATGATGACCGCCGGCCTGATCCGACTCGGCGAAGCCGCCACCCGGATCACCAACGGCGACGGCGACCGAGCCGTCGCACATGCGACCTCGGGCGCATGCCTGCAACAGAATCTCGTCTGTGTCCTGGAGGGTGAGTGATGGGTGCTGCCGGACAGCCAGCGGCCGTGGTCGGTATCGGCCAGACCAAGCACATGGCCACGCGCGGCGACGTGTCGATGGCGGGCCTCGTACGCGAGGCGGCGCTGCGTGCGCTCGCCGACGCCCAGATGACCTGGGACGACATCGACGCCGTCGTCGTCGGCAAGGCGCCGGACTTCTTCGAGGGCGTGATGATGCCGGAGCTGTACCTGGCCGACGCCCTCGGCGCGGTCGGGAAGCCGCTCCTGCGCGTGCACACGGCAGGATCGGTCGGCGGCTCGACGGCCATCGTCGCCAGCAGCCTCATCCAGTCCGGCGTGCACCAGCGGGTGCTGACCGTGGCGTTCGAGAAGCAGTCCGAGTCCGAGGCCATGTGGGCGCTGTCGCTGCCGACCCCGTTCCAGGCACCGCTCGTGGCCGGCGCCGGCGGTTACTTCGCCCCCCACATCCGGGCCTACATGCGCCGCTCGAACGCCCCGGACCACATCGGGATCCTGGTGGCGTTGAAGGACCGGCTGAACGCCTGCAAGAACCCGTACGCCCACCTGCACGAGCCCGACACCACCTTCGACTCGGTGAAGGACTCGATGATGCTGTGGGACCCGATCCGCTACGGCGAGACCTGCCCGAGCTCCGACGGTGCCTGCGCCATGGTCATCACCGACGCCGACACGGCCAAGGCCTGTGACAACCCGGCGTGGATCCACGGCACGGCCATGCGGTCAGAGCCGACGATGTTCGCCGGCCGCGACCAGGTCCTTCCCCAGGGCGGTCGGGACTGCGCGGCCGATGTCTTCGCCCAGGCCGGCATCACCAACCCGCGCGAGCAGATCGACGTCATCGAGATGTACGTGCCGTTCTCGTGGTACGAGCCGATGTGGCTCGAGAACCTCGGGTTCGCGGGCGAGGGCGAGGGCTGGAAGCTCACCGACGAAGGCGTCACCGAGATGACCGGCGACCTCCCGGTCAACCCGTCGGGCGGGGTCCTGTCGACCAACCCGATCGGCGCATCGGGGATGCTGCGCTTCGCCGAAGCAGCCCTGCAGGTCCGGGGCATGGCGGGCGAGCACCAGATCGACGGTGCCAAGACCGCGCTCGGCCACGCCTACGGCGGCGGCGCACAGTTCTTCTCGATGTGGGTAGTCAGTTCGGATCACCCGGACCAGTGACGCGATCGCGTCATTTCTCTCCGTGACGGCGTCCATACGCACCGTGTGGACGAATCGTCCGGTTCCCGACTTCGACAGCGGGGCCGGACCTCCGTAGGGTCCGCGCACCCATGAACTCTCTCGGCCCCACCGATCTCGTCGTGATCGACGACGACGACGACCTCCGCATGCTGGTGGCGTTGACGTTCCGGCTCCAGGGCTGGGGTGTGCATGGGGCCGGCGACGGCGAGACCGGTCTCCGGCTCCTCCACGAACTCGTCGGCTCCGGGCTCGCGCCGTCGGTCCTGCTCGACGTCCAGATGCCGATGGTCGATGGCTGGGATGTGCTGGCAGCGATCCGTGCGGACCCGGTCCTCGCGGACCTCGCCGTCGTGATGTTCACGGTGAGCGCCTCGGAAGCGGATCGTCGCCACGGCTACGCGCTCGGCGCCGACGGTTTCGTCGCCAAGCCCTTCGACGCCGACGATCTCGTCGACCAGGTCACCGAGATCACCACCGTGTCGGCGACGCACCGACGCGCACGACGGGGAGTCCGACCCTGCATCGGGTGACGGTCAGCTGTTGCGAACCGACGCCGTCGCCTTCGCCGGCGCTTCGTCCACCCGGTCGGGCCAGAACGGCGGCTCGTACACGGTCTTCGTCGCCTCGACGTCCTCGGCGTAGAACTGGGCCGCCCACTTCCGGAACTTGATGAACGGGCCGTCCGTGTCGGCGAGCGCGGGACGGGTCAGGTGGGCCTTGTGCTCCCAGATGGGCTTGTCCTCGAGCACCTGCTTGTCGACCTCGCGCACGAAGGCATGGCCGACGTTCCGCGTGGTCTCCTCGTCGCCCATGGTCTTGAAGCGGAAGTGGAACCACAGCTCGGTGCGGCCGGCGTCGATCGGTGTCTGGACCGCCAGGTTGTAGGTGTCGATGATCCCGCTGAAGCTCACCAGGGACATGCCGGAGCCGTAGCTGTGCGAGTCGATGCGACCCTCCATCACGCCACGTGGGGTCGGGAACTTCTGGCACGACTTCATGTCGGCGTCGGGGAACCCGCACTCGTAGCTCTGCAGCTCCGGCACCTCGGCGGTGTTGTGGACGTAGCGGAAGTGGGCCGAGTCGACACCGTTCTCCGCCATCTCCTGCCAGCAGGCGTCGACGACGTGGTTGGTCGAGATCATCGTCGAGTACTCGGTCGTGTCGCCGTCGAACTCGGGGATGACCGGCACCTCCCAGATCGGGTCCACCCCGTGGGGGTGGTACCAGGCCATGATCACGCCGTTGCGCTCGATGGCCGGATACGTGTGGAGCTTGGCCTTCCGGTTGGTCCGCTCCGAGTACGGGATCTCGGTGTTGGCACCGTCGCCGTCGAACTTCCAGCCGTGGAACGGGCAGGTGATGCAGCCGTCGTCGACGGTCCCGCCGTGCCCCAGGTGGGCACCGAGGTGCGGGCAGAACGCGTCCTGCACGTGGACGTCGCGCTCGTCGTCACGCCAGATCACCAGGTGCTTGCCGAAGTAGAACCGGGCGATGGCCTGGCCGGGTTCGATGTCGTCGGGGTGGGCGACGCAGAACCAGCCGAAGGGGATCGGGAACGGGTAGTCCCGGGTCGTCGAGGTCGTCGTCGTGTCGGTGCTGGTCATCAGTCCTCGATCCCGAGTACTCGTGCGGCGTTGTGGCGCAGGAACTTCGGCCACACCTCGTCCTTGAACCCGACGTCGGGGAGCTCGCGGAAGATCCGCTCGAGCGACAGGCCCATCGGGAAGTAGCCGGCGTAGATGATCTTGTCGGCGCCCCGGCTGTTGGCGTAGTCGACGATCGCCTGCGGGTAGTGCTTCGGGGCGAAGGCCGACGTCGAGTAGTAGAGGTTCGGCCACTTGAGCATCAGCTT
>JBFIHN010000247.1:0-5661 GCA_041601775.1 Acidimicrobiales bacterium | reverse complement strand
GCTGGCCTCGACGGGCTCGCCGCTGAGCCCGGAGCGCTTCGCCTGGGTCTACGACGCAGTCAAGGCCGACCTGCACCTCGCCTCGATCAGCGGCGGCACCGATCTGTGCGGCTGCTTCGTGTTGGGCGATCCCACGTCGGCGGTGTACGCCGGGGAGATCCAGCGGCCGGGTCTGGGCATGGCGGTGGACGTCTGGTCCGACGACGGCGAGTCGCAGCCGCCGGGTGTGCGCGGCGAGCTGGTCTGCACGCAGCCGTTCCCGAGCCAGCCGCTCGCGTTCTGGGACGACCGCGACGGTGCCCGCTATCGCGCGGCCTACTACGAACGGTTCCCGGGGATCTGGCACCACGGCGACTTCGCGTCGTGGACCGAGCACGAGGGGATCCTGATCCACGGGCGCAGCGACACCACGCTGAATCCTGGTGGGATCCGCATCGGCACGGCCGAGATCTACCGCGTGGTCGAACAGCTCGACGGCATCGCCGAGGCCCTGGTCTTCGGTCAGGAGGTCCCCGACTCCGGTGGCGGGGCCGACGACGTCCGGATCGTGTTGCTGGTGGTGCTCGACGCAGGCGTGACGCTCGACGACGACCTCCGTGCCTCGATCGCCGCGGCGGTCCGGTCCGGGTGTTCCCCGCGGCACGTGCCACGGCTCATCGTCGCGGTCGACGAGCTCCCGCGGACCCGGTCGGGGAAGCTGGTCGAGCTCGCGGTCGGCGACGTCGTCAACGGTCGCGAGGTCCGCAACACCGAGGCGCTGGCCAACCCCGGGGCGTTGTGGGCGATCCGCGACCACCCGGATCTGGCGTCGAGTTGAGCCTCGACCCGAGCTTCGGCCCAGCGGAGGGTGGGGGGTGGGCCCCCCACCGCCCAGGGCGGTGGGGGGCCGGGATCCACAGGTACGGGCGGCCTGCGGACCCGGCACCTCTGTAACCGGGACGTCCCGGATCCAGAACCAGGAACACCAGAGATCCTGGGGGAGGCCGGCAAGTGCCTGGGGTAGACAGAGGGTGATGGACAACGCCGAGCTGTCGCAGCGCCGGATCCAGTACGAGACCGAGGGCTTCTCGGTCGTGGAGGCGGCCGCCGATCCCCTCGACCAGTTCGACGACTGGTACGCCTCGGTCGCCGACCAGCTCGAACAGCCCAACGCCATGGTGGTGGCCACCGCCGATGCCGCCGGCAACCCGTCGGCTCGGACCATCCTGCTCAAGGGTGCGGACGAGCGCGGCCTGGTCTTCTACTCGAACGCCGGGTCGACCAAGGGTCGTGCCCTGGCCGACAATCCACGGGCCGAGCTGTTGTTCGTGTGGATCCCGGTCCACCGTCAGGTCCGGGTGGCCGGTCCGGTCGAGTTGGTGAGCGACGCCGAGGCGGATGCGTACTTCTCGTCGCGGCCTCGGGGCGCGCAGCTGGGGGCGTGGGCGTCGGCGCAGTCGTCGGTGGTGGCCGACCGGGAGGCGCTCGAGTCCGCGGTCGCCTCGATGGCGGAACGATTCGGCGAAGGACCGATTCCTCGGCCGGCCGACTGGGTCGGGTATCGGGTCGTGCCCGAGCACTGGGAGTTCTGGCAGGGACGCCCCGACCGCCTCCACGACCGCGTGCGCTACCAGCGTGGCCGCGACGGCTGGACGCTCGAACGCCTGGCGCCCTGACCGGCCCCGGTCCGGTCCGGTCCGGTCAGGTCAACGCGGCGACGAGGCCGTCGATCAGGTCCTCGGTGTGGGGGGCGGGCCAGGCGCCGTCCCAGCCGTTCCAGAACGGACCGTTACCCCGCACCCGCGGTGGCAGTTCGATCTGCACGCCGTCGTTCGTGGGCAGGTTCACCGGGTTCTCGGCGTGGATGCCACGCAAGGGCGCGGGGATGTCGTCGAGATCGTCGATGACCTCGTAGCCGGGGAGCGCCTCGCGCAGATGCGTGGCGATGTGCGCCGCGAGGTCGCGGTTGCGCCCGCCGAGCAACACGGTCGTGAACATCGTGCGCCGGCCGTACCCATGGATGGTGACGACCTGGTCGACGTGGTCGAGGAACCGGGCCAGGGCCGGGGACTCGTCGGGTCGGAACGCGTTCGACGGGACGTGCCAGCGCAACGTGTCGGGTTGGGTGACGAGGTAGCTCGAGCCGCCGATCCGCCGGGCGACGGCCGCAGCGATGCGATCGGTGCCGACCTCGAGGTTGCCGCCGTGGTACGCCATCACACCGGTCGTCGACGCGAGCGTCGACCGCTCCTCGACGCCCGGGTGGGCGAGGAGCTCGGTGAGCAGACCGCTCAGGAGACGTGCTCCGGCTCGTCGGTGGTGGACGGGTCGTCCGAGGACCGGTCGTCGGAACGCAGGCTCGACACCAGCACGCTGATGCAGACCATGGCGACGATCGACCCCAGGAGGATCAGCCCGAACCGGGTGGCACCGACCTCCTGCACGAAGGTCGACACATCGGCCGACCAGCGCTCGACCAGGTCGACGGGTCCGCCAGCGGTGGTGGGGTCGTTGCGGACTCGGAGCGAGAAGATGCCGTACCAGGCGACGTAGGCACCCATGAGCACCATGAGGACACCGGCGACCTTGTTGGCGTACTGCATGCCGGAGCGCATGAACTTCACGACCGAGTCACGGGCGAGCGCGATGGCGACGGTGAGGGCGGTGATCACGAGGCTCATGCCGGCGGCGTAGAGGAGCAGCACCGAGACGCCGGAGACGAAGTTCGTCCGCGAGAACGCGTTGACGATCGTGGCGATGAAGATGCCGATGGTGCAGGTGAGCGAAGCGATCGCGTACGAGACCCCGTAGAGGAACATCGACCAGAGGCCGCCGTCCTTGCCGCCCCTGTCGAGCTTGGGGAGCCGGGCCGACATCTCGAAGCCGGCGACGGTGACGACGCCGAAGACCACGAGGCCCACGCCGATCACGATCGTGGCCCACGGCGCGTACTCCTGGACGGTCGAGGAGATCGGCCGGAGGACGATGCCCACGATGCCGAACACCACGACGAAGCCGAGCGAGACGGCGAGGGCCACCGGGATGGCCCGCAGGACCGATTCGCCCTTCGAGGGGACACGGTCGCCCTCCTTGCCGAGGAAGAAGCCGACGTAGGCGGGCAGCATCGCGAAGCCGCACGGGTTGACGGCGGCGACGATGCCGGAGGCGAACGCGAGCGCCAGTGGGGCGTCGATCACGACGTCACGCCCAGGTGTTCGTCGATCAGGGCGCGCAGTCGGTCGGCGTCGACGGCGCCGCCGTGGATCTCGACCACCGCGCCGTCGGCGGAGATGAACATGGTCGACGGCATCTGCACGACACCGGCGGCGCCGACGATGTCGCCGCGGATGTCGCGCGACCAGGGGTAGGTGACGCCGGTGTCGTCGATGATGCCGGTGGCGTCCTCGGGACGGTCCTGCACGGCGACCCCGAAGAACCCGACCTGCCCGCCGAACTCCTGGGACACGGCCTCGAAGTCGGGGAGCTCGCCGATGCACGGCGGGCACCAGGACGCGAAGAAGTTGACGACCATCGGCGTGCCGTCGAGCAGGTCGCGGATCGTGCCGGTCGTGCCGTCGACGTCGGTGAACTCGACGTCGAGCACGTCGCGGACCTGCCCGTCGTCGGGCCGGAGCTCGACCGTCGTGCCGTCGCGCTCGACCGCAGCGTCGCTGTCGTTGCCGCCGGCGATCACGAAGACCATGGCGGCGGCGGTCAACGCCAAGACGGTGGCGGCGACGACGGCTTGCCAGGGCAGGCCGGGGCGGGAGCGAGAGGGTGCAGACATGGCAGAGGTGAGAACCCGACGGTACCGCCGCCGGATTCCCACCCCACAGCAGGAGATCGTGCCGCGACGGGCCGGAGCTCGACCTGGCCGTCCGGAGACGGCCGTCGTCACTCCGACCCGCCACTCACCCAAGCGGCGATTGGGGGTCTCGCTTCCGGTCCGGGTCGCGACCCGGACTAGGCGATGCGGCGCTCCACCTGGGGGCGGAGGGCCTGGGGGACCTCGACGTGGACGAACTCGTCCTCGGGGCGAGGGTTCTTGGGCGGCCGGCCCCGCCGGCGCTTGGCCAGCAGGATCTTGCCGTTCTGGAACAGCTGACCACCCCAGACGCCGAGCGGCTCCTTGCGAGCGAGCGCTCCCTCGAGGCACTGCTCCATCACCGGGCACGTGGCGCAGATGCGCTTCGCGGCAGCGATGTCCAGCAGTTCCTCGGAGAAGAACAGGTGGGCGAGGGTCCCCTCGGCCTCGGCGCAGGCGGCGTCGGCCCAGAAGGAGGTGTCGACCTCGAGGGCGAGGTCGAGCACCGGGCGCTCGAAGTCGGCGCCGGCGTAGCCGGTCTGATCGAGGGCTGCGTCGTCGAGGGCTGCGTCGTCGAGGGGTGGGGTGTCGAGTCGAGCGAGCATGGCTCGCTCCCTTCTGTGCTCGTGTGCTGACGGGGAATCGGTGGATGGGACTGCTGGATGGAGAGCGGGGGTTCCGTGGTCCGAGAACGAGAAAGGCCGCCGGATTCTCATCCGACGGCCTCTGCGGTCCTTGCGTCCTGACGCTGGGTCAGGAGGTGGAGTGCAGAGGCCATCGATCGTGGAAGTCGACCTTGGTCATCGCCTTGCGACCGAGCTCGGACCACACGTTGGCCGTGACCGCGGCGGTGGCGGCGCAGGTGCGGGCGCGCGTGACACCGGCGTTCGGGTCGATCGCCTGGATGAAGCGGGTGGTGGTCGTGAGCATCGGTGTCACCTCTTCTCGGTCTCGTGTCGTGTGGTGTCGTGTCGAGCCGCGCGGGACGTGCCCCTGCGGTCGATGTCCGTCATGGCACCACGTCGGTGACCCGTTCGTCAACGGAATAAACGAAAAGAATCGGCAATCGTCCCGGCGATGGTCCCGGCACTCGTTCCGGCATGGTTTCCGGCACCATGGCGTGGTGACCGACCTCTCGCCCGACGATCCGCTCGAGATCGATCTCCCGTCCGCCGGACGCATTCACTCGCACCGCCGGCGCGTGCACCTCGCCGATGCGTCGCCGAAGGGCCGGGCGCGGCTCGACGCGCTCGCGCGGATGCTCCAGGACGTGAGCGACGAGGACACCACCGATGCCGGCTTCCCCCCCGACGAACCCTGGGTGGTCCGCAGGGTCGACATGGGCATCGAGTCGTTCCCCTCGTTCCGCGACCTGGTCACCGTGTCGACGTGGTGCTCCGGCGTCGGCGGACGGTGGGCCGAACGCCGGGTGCGGGTCGAGGGCGACGCCGGAGGCCGGGTCGAGGCCGCCGTGTTGTGGGTCCACCTCGACGCCCACGGGCGTCCCGCACGCCTCCCCGACCGGTTCGGTGACCTCTATGCCGAGGCGGCCGCGGGTCGCAAGGTGCGTGCCCGCCTGCACCACGACGCCATGCCCGCGGGTGAGGACACGACCCCGTTCCCGCTCCGTCTGACCGACTTCGACCTGATGGGCCACGTCAACAACGCGGTGTCGTGGATCCCGGTCGAGGAGGCGTTCGCCTCCCGCCGCGACCTACGGGCGCCGCTGCGGGTCGCGCTCGAACATCCGGGACCCATCGATCCCGGCGAGATGCCGGAGATCGCCGTCGTCGACGTGGACGGTGGGTTCGATCTGTGGCTCGGTGTCGACGGCGAGGCGCGTTCGAGCGCCCGGGTCCGGGGGGTTCAGCGCCCGG
>JBFIHN010000246.1:0-5679 GCA_041601775.1 Acidimicrobiales bacterium | reverse complement strand
CCGACGTCCTGCATGGCCGGACGGTCGGGACAGGCGACGTTGCCGACCCGGGCGGCCGCGACCGACACCCCGGCACGGTCACCGGCCGAGGGATCGCCGCAGACGGCGAGGAACTGGTCGACCTGGTGCGAGGCGAGGTCCACGAGGATGCCCCCGCTGCGTGCCGGATCCCAGAACCAGTCGGGACGGAGATCGGGGTGCAGCGCATGCGGGCCGGTCCCGGCCACGTGGACGATGCGGCCCACCGCCCCGTCGCGGGCCATGGTCACCGCTCTCGCCACCGCCCGGTTCTCGTAGCGCTCGCTGAAGAGGACGGTCCACGGCCGTCCGGGCCGGTCCGAGACGGCGACCCGGATCCGCTCGAGATCGGTCCGGCTGGTGACCCCGGGTTTGGCGCTGAGCACCGACTTGCCGGCTTCGAGTGCGGCGACGGCGACGTCGGCCCGCTCGACCGGGACCCCGACCGTGACCACCAGCGTGACCTCGGGGTCGGCCAGGATCGCCGACACGTCGCGGGCCTCGGACGCCGGTTGCCACCCCTCGTACCCGTCGATCAGGCCGCCGGAGTGCACGTGGGCGACGGCCCGAGCGCCCGCGTCGACCAGTCCACCGGCGAGGGTGAACAGGTGGGGGTGGTCGGCGCCGACGACCGCGAACCCGACCGTCACGACACGGTCCTCGTCCAGCCGTCGGCGTCGACGGCCCAGGCAGATCCCTCGGTCTCGAGGCGGTAGGCGGTGGCGAGGTGGTCGACGGTGCCCCACGGTGACTCGTGGCGAGGGAAGTCGCCGAGCGGTTGTTCTTCACCGTCGACGACGAAGGCACCGGTGGTCGAGAACTCGACCGATCCCGACGACGGCGAGGTCCACGCCACCGCGAAGCCGTCGTCGTCCCGCTCGACCGCCGGCTCGGACGCGGTCAGCGCCGCCACGAACGCGTCGAGGTCACCGTCGTCCTTGCTCGTGCCGACCTCGACGATCCACACGTTGTCGGGGCCGCCCTCGGCCACCAGGTCGAACGGTTTCGTCATCCCCCGGGTGGCGTTGACGGCCGGGTCGTAGGTCCGCCACGTCGGTGCTCGCCACGACCACAACGCGATGTAGGCGTCGTCCTTGGCCGCGACCGTCCAGTTGCCCTCCTGGCGGACCTCGTCGAAGTGGTCCTGGGGCACGTAGGCGTGGGTGTAGGGCCGGTAGCCGTAGACGCCCCAGACCAGCGGGTCGGTGCTCTCGTCCCATCCGGGCACGTAGAGGTGCAGTGCCGTCCGTCGGTGTTGGGCGCTGCGCGGCATCGACGCCTCACCCGTCCAGTACCCGGGTCGGCCGTCGTCGCTCCACTCGGTGCTGTCGTCGGGCTCGGTCACCGGATGGCTGGTGAAGACCATCGCGTCCTCGTCGATCGCCGCCTGCCAGGCGTGGACCTGGTCGCGCATCTCGCCGGCGCGGTGATCGACGACGGTGGCCAACGACACCGCGTCGTCACGGTATGCGTACGTGTTCGCCTCGCCGAGGAAGCCGAAGTTGATGACCGCCGCCCGCGGCTGCATCCATGCGCGCAGCTTCTCGGGGTCGTTGTCGTTGAGGGCGGCGATCGCCGCGATCTCCTCGAACCCGTCGGCCTCCCAGAGTCGGAACTCGTCGGCGGTCGCGATCCCGACGCGGGCCAACGGCCACATGCCCAACGCACCGAGACTCCACCAGAACGACAGGTTCGCGGGGTCGTCGAAGTCCTTCCCGTGCGGCGCTTCGGGGTGGTCGGTCACGGGTTGGTGGTAGTCGAAGTACACGCCGTGCCGTTCGCGGACGACGCTCGGGCCACCGGCGGTGGCGATGTCGAAGACGAGCTGCGGGGGCCGGTAGCGCGTGGCCGCACAGAGATAGGTCGCGCCACCGTCGGCGCTGTCCTCGTAGGCGGCATCGGTGTCGTCGAAGACCAGCTTCGCGGTGTCCCACGTGTCCTCGTCGCGCGACGACGTCTTGTCCTTCTTGTAGGTGCGCCCGCGCGGGGCGGTGTAGCAGCCCTTGTGGGTGTGGGCGGCCATGTCGACGAAGCACAGGTCGAGGCCGACGGTGGCCGCGGCGGCGACCTCCGCGTCGTCCGCCAACTCGGCCAGCATCGTCAGGGGCGTGATGTTCTTGAGCATGTAGACGTTCGAGTGCCACTCGAAGAACCCGAGCTCGAGACGCTCGTGGATCCATTCGAGGATGCCGATCCGGGCTCGTTCGGCGTGCTGGGCCCCGGTGAGGCCGGTGACCGTGAACGTCTCGCCCGGCAGCCGAGTGCCCGCGAGGAACTCGAGGGTGAGGTTGATGATGAGGTGGTTCTCGGACCAGAACCAGAGGTTGTCGACCCGGCCGTCGGGCAGGGGGTCGTCGTAGCGGTACCGGTTGTCGACGAGGCGTCGCTCGATGGCGGCGTGGACCTCCGGCGCCAGCCGGGTGGTGTCGGTGTCACCCGCTCCCAGCTCGAGCAGCCAGAACAGGTACATCAGGTCGAAGTCGCGGGTGTCGAGCCACCCGTCGATCTTGGCGAAGTGGTCGGCGAACGTCGCCTCCGTGACGGTGCCGGCATCCCACGTGTAGTCGGGGTCGCGCCGGGCACGGACCAGGTGCGCGGCGATCCCCACCGGCCCCCCGACGTCGCCGCCCGCCGTGGCATGGGCCAGGTACGCATCGATGCGGGCCTGGAAGGCGTCCTCGTCGATCAGCCCAGCGGCTCCTGCGGCGAGCACTCCGCCACCGGCGCCGTGGTCCACCGTGGTCGGGGAGGACTCCCCGGGCCCGGCGTCACCGGTACATGCCGCGAGGCCCAGACCGACGAGCGCCCCGGACGACGTGAGCAGGAACGTCCGTCGATCCATGAGCAGGCGCGCCGGCAACGATGGTCGTCGGTCGGGCAGGTCGGGCAGGTCGGTCATGTCGAGATCCCCTCTGGTGGCGGGTGGGCGCCACCGGTGCCAGCGCCCGGTGCCGCCGTGCTCGCGCGCACCACGAGCTGTGGGCGGAGTGTGGTCACGGCGGCGCCGGGAGCGTCGGCCATCACGCCGGCGAGTCGCTGTCGGGCGGCACGACCGAGTTCGTCGAGCGGCGCGGCCACGGTCGTGAGCGGGGGCGACGTCATCGCGGCGAGGGCGAGCCCGTCGGAGCCGACCACCGAGAGCGAATCGGGCACCGAGCGGCCGGCGTCGTCGGCGGCCACCAACAGCCCGGCGGCCTGGACGTCGTTGAACGCCACCACCGCGGTCACCCCCGACCGGTCGACCTCGGCGTAGGCGGCGCGCCCGCCTTCGAAGGTCGGCGCCGTCGGCGGGAGCAACTCGACCCGCACGGCGCCGGCTCCCCACCGGGTCGTGGCCGAGCGACCGATCGCCCGATCCCGTCGGCTCGCCGACCAGTAGGCGACCGGGCCACGCACCACGGCGATCCTGGTGTGCCCCAGCGATGTGAGATGGTCGACGGCGGTGACCACGATCGCCTCCTGGTCGACCACCACGCTGACCACGTGGCGACGCCGCCGGTTCACCTCGACGACCGGGCACGTGGCGGCCTCGAGGTCGGTGACGGGCGTGACCGCCACGATCCCGTCCACCTGTCGGCTCAGCGTCGCCAGCGCCCGTCGTTCCTCGGCCGCTTCGGCGCCGGTGTCGGCGATCAGCACGGCGAGGTCGTCGCCGCGGGCGTCGCTCTGGATCGCCTGCACGATGGCTGCGAAGTACGGGTTGGTGATGTCGGGCACGACGACGCCGATGGCATCGGTCCGACCGCTGACCAACTGGCGGGCCGAGCGGTTGGGGACGAAGCCGACCTCGGCCACGACGTCGAGCACGAGCGAGCGGGTCTCGGCCGCCACCATGTCGGGCTTGGTGAGCGCGCGGGAGACCGTGGCGGGGTGCACGCCGGCGCGACGGGCCACGTCGCGCAGGGTCGGCGGTCGATCGACGGCGGCCACGCCCCGCACCCTACCGCCTGCTGCAAACGTTTGCAGAACGAGCGAGCGTGGGCGAGACTACGACCATGTCGACGCCAACCGAGCGCACGATGCCGCCCATCCGAGCGGGGCGCGCGCCGTGGGGCTGCGCGGCCGTCCTCCTCCCGCACCACCGCGACGGCACCGTCGACTGGGCGTCGTTCCGTGTCCTGGTGACCCGCACCGTCGAGGCCGGTCTCACCCCTGCGGTGAACATGGACACCGGGTTCGTGCAACTCCTCGACCCCGCCGTCCGCGCCGAGGTCTTGGCCACGACGTCCGCCGTGGTCGCCGACGCCGCACCGACGGACCGACCGACCCGCTTCCTGGCCGGCGCCTTCGTGGCCGACCGGCCCGGCGACGTCGTCGCCCTCGACCGCTACCGGACCGAGTTGGCGTCGGTGCAGGCGGCGGGCGGCACCCCGGTCGTCTTCCCGTCGCACGGCCTCAACGCTCTCGAACCGGCGGGATGGGTGGCGGCACACGAGGCGTTCGCGGCCGAGGTCGATCGGTTCGTGGCCTTCGAACTCGGCCAACAGTTCGTGCCCTACGGGCGGATCTACCCGCTCGACGCGTACCGGGGCCTGCTCGAGATCGACGCCTGCATCGGCGCCAAGCACTCGTCGCTGTCACGAGTCGACGAGTGGGACCGACTGGCGCTGCGCGACGCCGAGCGGCCCGACTTCCACGTGTTCACCGGCAACGACCTCGCGATCGACATGATCTGCTGGGGAAGCGACTACCTCCTCGGTCTTGCCGCCTTCGCCCCCGACCACTTCGCGCGTCGCGACGCAGCCTGGGCCGCCGGCGATCCGTCGTTCCACGAACGGAACGACCGCCTGCAGTACCTGGGTGCGTTCGCGTTCCGGGATCCCGTTCCGGCCTACCGCCACGATGCGGCGATGTTCCTGCACCACCGCGGCTGGATCACCTCGCCGGCCGTCCCCGAGGGCGCCGCCACCCGACCGGCGTCCGATCGCGACGTCCTGGCCCTGATCGCCGCCGACCTCGAGGCGGACGCGTGACCGACGCCGTCGACATCGTGCAGGTCAAGCGTCTGACCGCGCCCGCCGACCTCCGGGCACGTCTGGAGCACCTCGGCGCCCCGATGCCCGTGGACGACACCGTCGAGGTCGACGGGCCGCTGGCCGATCCACTCACGGTCGTCGACGGCTCGGCCGGGGCACTGGCGGTGGGGAACCGTTGGACGATCCTGCCCATGGAGGGGTGGGATGCCACCCCCGAGGGACTGCCGACCGAGCTGGTCCGTCGGCGCTGGCGGCGCTTCGGTGCCAGCGGCGCCAAGCTCATCTGGGGTGGCGAAGCCGTGGCGGTCGAGCCGTCGGGCCGCGCCAACCCGCACCAACTCGCCATCGGCGACGGGGCCGGCGCTGCGCTCGCCGACCTGCGGGCCGAACTCGTCGACACCCACGCCGACGCCCACGGGCGCACCGACGACCTGCTCGTCGGACTCCAGCTCACCCACTCGGGACGATGGTCGCGTCCCCACGGCACCCCGGCGCCGCGTACCGCGGTCCGGCACCCGGTCCTCGATGAGCGCGTCGGCGCCACCGACGCCACCGTCCTCAGCGACGACGACCTCGATCATCTCGTGCAGCGCTTCGTCGAGGCCGCACTCGTCGCCGCCGACGCCGGGTTCGCGTTCGTCGACATCAAGCACTGCCACGGCTACCTCCTGCACGAGTTGTTGGG
>JBFIHN010000245.1:0-5689 GCA_041601775.1 Acidimicrobiales bacterium | reverse complement strand
TGCCCGGGGCTGTACCCGATGCTGCATGTTTCATGCACGACGTGCCGGAAGTCACGGCCCGGACGGGTCACTCCACGCCGAAGAGGTACGGATAGAGCGGCTGGCCGCCGTGGTGGACCTCGGCCTCGACGTCGGGCCGATTCTCGTCGAGCCACTCGGTGATCTGTCGGGTGATCCCGGCCGAGGCTCCGTCGCCCTCGATCACCGTGACGATCTCCCGTTCGTCGTCGATGAGCAGGTCGAGCAGTCCGACACAGGCGTCGACGATGTCGGGGGCCACGCAGCGGATGCCGTCGCGAGCGATGCCCAGCCAGTCGCCCTCGGCGATGGGGCCGGCGTCACACGTCGAGTCGCGCACTGCCTGCGTGATCTCCCCGGGCACCACGGCGCTCGCGAGCTCGCCGATGGCGGCGACGTTCGTCTCGACGTCCGCCTCGGGGTCGTATCCGATGAGACCGGCGAAGCCCTCGGTGATCGAACGGGTGGGCACCACCCGTACGGTCTTGTCGGTGAGCTCGTCGACCTGTTCGGCCACGGCGATGATGTTCTTGTTGTTCGGGAGGATGACGACCTCGGGTGCGGGCACGGCCTCGACCGCCTCGAGCAACTGCGCCGTCGACGGGTTCATCGACTGCCCCCCGGTCACCACCTGCTGCACGCGCAGGTTGGCGAAGATCCGTCGGATCCCCTCGCCGGTGGCCACGGCGACGACGCCGCACGGGACCGGCTCGGGCGCGGGCGCGGGCCCGGCGTCGGCCTCGCGGACCCACCGTTCCTCCTCGATCTCGTGGAGTTCGTCGAGGAGGTCGGTGACGCGGATCTCACGCGGACGGCCGATCTCGATCGCCGCTTCGATCGACGCCCCGATCTCGTCGGTGTGGATGTGGCAGTTGTAGATGCCCTCGCCGCCGACGACCACGATCGAGTCCCCGATCCCGGCCCACACCTCGCGGAAGCCGGCCATCGACTCGTCGGGAGCCTCGAGGAGGTACATGACCTCGTAGCGAAGCTCCGACACGTGCTTGCCGGTCTCCGGGGTGATCGTCTGCTCGCCGCCCCGGGCCCGTTCCGCTGCGCCCTCGGGGGCGTCGGGCGGCGCCGGGATCGCCCGGCCGTCGACGACGAACAGGAGGGCGTCGACGAACAGGAGGAATCCCGCGGCGCCGGCATCGACGACGCCGGCGTCCTTCAGGACCGGGAGGAGCTCGGGCGTGTTGTCGAGCGACGTCTGGCCGGCCCGTCGCGTGCGCTCCAGCGTGTCGACGAGCGAGTCGCCCGCCTCCGCGGCGGCCCTCGCCTCGTCGGCGGCCTCGCGGACGACCGTCAGGATCGTGCCCTCGACCGGCCGCTGCACCGCCTCGTACGACAGTTCCGACGCCCGCGTGATCGCGGCGGCGAACACCGAACTGTCGGCGAGGTCGTGCTCTCGCATCATCTCGGTCATGCCGCGCAGGAGCTGCGACAAGATGACTCCCGAGTTGCCTCGGGCGCCCATGAGCGACCCGTGGGCGATGGCCTTGCAGGTCGTCGCCATGTCGGGGCTCTCGCCCGAGCCGGCAACGGCCTCGGCCACCGACCGGACGGTGAGCATCATGTTCGTACCGGTGTCTCCGTCGGGCACCGGGTACACGTTGAGTCGGTTGATGGCGTCCTGGTGCGTGGTCAGCGCGTCGCCGAAGGCCGAGACGGCGCGTGCCAGGTCGGAAGCCGCGAGTTGTTCGAGCGTCGTCATTCGGCGGCGATCCTACCGACGGACTCGGTCCGGACTTGACCTTCGCTGTCGCGGCGGCGACGTTCGCCGCGTCGGGGATCCCGAAGTCTTTCGTGCTCGGGGTCGTGTGGGTTTCGGCCGTGTTGCTTCTGCCGTGTGGTTTCGGCCGAGAGGCCACGGTTAGGGTGACTGGACCCAGTCGCTGACCGATGACGTCGCGACGAGTCGATGAGCGAACCGAGAGGTGCCAAGTGCAGGGCGTGATCAAGTCGTACGACCCCGGCAGCGGAGACGGAGTGATCCTCGCCGACACCGACCTCGCCGAGTACGACATCGCCGCCGGCGCACTCGAGGGATCCGTGTTCCGGATGCTTCGCCAGGGTCAGCGCGTCGTCTTCGACCTCGACGACGATGGTCGAGCACACGGTCTCCGGCTGGGCTCCGAGGTGGACATGGCCACGCCGCACTTCCCACAGGACGACGTACCCCTGCACACCGGGATCTGACCCGCACCGCGGTCGCTCCCACCCCGATTCCCCCAGTCGCAACGGCGCGACGGAAGCGAGAAGGACCAAATGTCTTCGACGACCGAGAACAGCAACCTCAAGGCCTGGGTGGCGGAGTGGGCGGAGATCTTCCAGCCCGACGCGATCGAGTGGTGCGACGGATCCGACGAGGAGTGGGACCGTCTGACGAGTCTCCTGGTCGAGCAGGGGTCCTTCACCCGCCTCGACGACGCGAAGCGCCCGAACAGCTTCCTGTGCAACTCCGATCCGGCCGACGTGGCCCGGGTCGAGGAGCGCACCTTCATCAACTCCGCCGAGGAGATCGACGCCGGGCCGACCAACAACTGGCGGGCCCCGTCCGAGATGAAGGACGAGGTCCTCTCGTTCTACCGAGGGGCGATGAAAGGCCGCACCATGTACGTGGTGCCGTTCTCGATGGGCCCGCTCGGCTCCCCCATCGCCCACATCGGCGTCCAGTTGACCGACAGCGCGTATGTCGCCGTCAACATGAAGATCATGACCCGCATGGGCCAGGGCGCCCTCGACGTCCTCGGTGACGGCGAGTGGGTCAAGTGCCTCCACTCGGTCGGCTACCCGCTCGTCGACGCCGACGGCAACGAGCGGCCCGACGTCGCGTGGCCCTGCGACGCCGAGAACAAGTACATCTGTCACTTCCCCGACGACCGGGAGATCTGGTCGTACGGTTCGGGCTACGGCGGCAACGCCCTCCTCGGCAAGAAGTGCTTCGCCCTGCGCATCGCCTCGACCATGGCCCGTGACGAGGGCTGGATGGCCGAGCACATGCTCATCATCGGTGTGACGCCCCCGAACGGCGAGAAGAAGTACGTCGCCGCCGCGTTCCCGTCGGCGTGTGGCAAGACCAACATGGCGATGCTCGTCCCCACCCTCCCGGGTTGGAAGGTCGAGTGCGTCGGCGATGACATCGCCTGGCTCAAGTTCGGTGACGACGGCCAGCTCTACGCCATCAACCCCGAGGCCGGCTTCTTCGGCGTCGCCCCCGGCACCAGCGACGAGACCAACCAGAACGCCATGCGTTCGGTCGATGCCAACTCGATCTTCACCAACGTCGCGGCCACCGACGACGGCGACGTCTGGTGGGAGGGCATGTCCGAGCCCCCC
This sequence comes from Acidimicrobiales bacterium, assembly GCA_041601775.1. Lineage (GTDB taxonomy): Bacteria > Actinomycetota > Acidimicrobiia > Acidimicrobiales > Salinilacustritrichaceae > Salinilacustrithrix. The sequence continues at coordinate 2,332 of JBFIHN010000245.1, read as the reverse complement.
GCACACCTCGTCGACTGGAAGGGCAACGACTGGACGCCCGCATCCGACGCCCCCGCCGCCCACCCCAATGCGCGCTTCACCGCCCCTGCCTCGCAGTGCCCCGTGATCGCACCCGAGTTCGAGGACCCGAAGGGCGTGCCGATCTCGGCCATCCTCTTCGGTGGTCGTCGGGCGACGAACGTCCCGCTGGTGACCGAAGCCCGCGACTGGGAACACGGCGTGTTCCTCGGCTCGATCATGAGCTCGGAGAAGACGGCGGCCGCAGCCGGCAAGGTCGGCGAAGTCCGCTTCGACCCCTTCGCCATGCTGCCCTTCATCGGCTACAACGCCGGCGACTACATGCAGCACTGGCTCGACATCGGCAAGACCGACGGGGCCAAGCTCCCCAAGCTGTTCTGGGTCAACTGGTTCCGGCGCGGCGACGACGGCTCGTTCCTGTGGCCGGGCTTCGGCGACAACAGCCGTGTCCTCAAGTGGGTCCTCCAGCGCCTCGACGACCACGGCCCGGACGAGCAGGCGGACGCAGTCGACACGCCGATCGGCAGGGTCCCGACGGCCGCGGCGCTCGACACCTCCGACCTCGACATCGATCCCGGCGTCCTCGACGAGTTGCTGTCGGTCGACGCCGAGTCGTGGCGGCAGGAGATCCCGCTGATCGAGTCGCAGTTCGCCTTCATCGGCGAGCGCCTCCCCGCGACGCTCGAGGACCAGCTCGCCGACCTCGAGAAGCGCCTCAGCTCCTAGGTCCGGCAGCGGTCGCGACAGGGCCCAGAACGAAGCGAACCCCGATCCGAATCATCGGATCGGGGTTCTTCGCGTCAGCGGCGGTTCGGACAGGAAGCCGTCAGCTGTAACGAGATGGTAGCGGGAGCAATCCGCCGTTGCGGCACTTGTCCGCGAGGTCGGCGATGGCGGCGAGGTAGGCATCGTGGTCGAGCGCACCGCCCAGGTACTCGTCGCGGACGTCGAGGAACATCCCCTCGACCAGGAGATCGACGAGCTGCTCGAACAACCGGTCGTGCAGCACCTCGTCCCCTTCGACGAGCTGGATGGTGCCGAGGATGTCGCCTTGTTCTTCCGCCACCCGAGTCACCAACCACTCATGCTCGTCCATACCGGTGTTGTTCGACCTGATCCGGGCACACCCCTTGTCCCCGGACGAAATTTCTCGTTGCCGGTAGAGTCAGCATTCCGAGTCCGTTCCAACGGAAGGTCGAGCCGTGGCCGTCAGCGCATACATCCTCATCCAGACCGAAGTCGGCAAGGCGGCCGAGGTCGCAGGCGAGGTCGGGTCGATCGAGGGCGTGACATCGTCCGAGGACGTGACCGGGCCCTACGACGTGATCGCTCGCGCCGAGGCGAACACCGTCGACGAACTCGGGAAGATGGTCGTCAGCCGGGTCCAGATGATCGGCGGGATCACGCGGACACTCACCTGCCCGGTCGTCCATCTGTAGCTCAGACGATCCGGGCTCTTCCCGGCGCCGACTCCAGCCCGTCGGGGAGCGGTACGGCCACCGGTCGGCCCTCGGCGTCGAAGGAGTCGACGACGAGTTCGACGGCATCGCCGAGTCGCGAGACGACGAGCGTCGTGCGGTCGGCGGTCGTGCCCACGGCGTGGACCACGTCACGCACCACCGCCAGGGCGACCACGGCGTGCGCGTGGCCGACGTCGGCGGTTCCGACCCACGACAGTTCGATGTCTGCACCGGCTTCTTCGCGAGCCGCGTCGACCTCGATCTCGATCGCCGTGCGGAACGGGTCGTCGGCGTCAGCGAAGGGCGATGCCGCCTCGCGGTCGACGGCGACGCTCACGCGCCAGGTGACCTCGGCCTGACGAAGCGACAGTCCCCACAGGACCTCGGCGAGCTCGTCCGGTCCTCGCGGTTCGTCCACGGCGGCGCGCAGCTCCCCCAGCTCGGACTCGAGTGCGGCCCGCGCCGCCGACTCGGCACTGAGCCGGTTGGCGACCTCGGCGGCGTCACGCCGCGATCGGTGTCCGCGCTCGAGGGCCTCGTCACGCTGCTTGCGCGCCAGCGCGGCAGCGTCGACCGCAGTGGCGGCCTCGGCGCGGGCGGCATCGCGCTCGTCGGCGACGACGCGACCGAGGTCGGTCACCACGTCGATCCGCGAGCGCAGTCGGAGGTTGGCCACGACCAACGCCGCGACGACGACCGCGCAGGTGATGACGACGGCGATCACGGGATGACCCTACTGACCGGCGCGATCGCCGCTCGCGACCTCACGTAGGACTGAACTGCATCGATCGGAGCCCGAGACCCATCAGGAAGAGCCCCCCGCCGCCATAGAGGAGGTACTTGTAGGGCTCGAG
>JBFIHN010000244.1:0-5729 GCA_041601775.1 Acidimicrobiales bacterium | reverse complement strand
TTCGAGCCCGGCGACCACGCCACCACGTTCGGCGGGCAGCCGCTGGTGACCGCCGCGGCCCTGGCCGTGCTCACCGAGATGCAGCGCATCGACGCGCCGGCGCTGGCGGTCGCCGCCGGCGAACGGATCCGTGCCGGACTCGAACCGCTCGATGCCGTCGGCACCATCCGAGGGCTCGGCCTCCTGCTCGGCGTCGAGTTGGTCGACCGCGACGCCAAGGTGGTCGCTGCCCGGCTGCTCGACGACGGCCTGGTGGTCAACGCCGTCACGCCGACGGCGCTGCGACTGGCACCGCCGCTCAACGTGTCCGATGCCGAGATCGACGAAGCCGTCGCCATGATCACGACGGCGGTGTCGTGATGGAGACGCTGCGCCACTTCCTCGAGATCGACGACCTCGCGCCGGGCGAGCTGGCCCGAGTGCTCGAACTGTCGACGTCGATGGCGACGGGCGACGACGGCCCGGACATCCTCGACCACCGGACGGTCGCCTTCTACTTCGAGAAGCCGAGCCTGCGGACCCGGCACTCGGCCGAGGCCGCCACCGTCCGTCTCGGCGGCCATCCGGTCACCTTCAGCGCCGACGAGGTCAGCATCGGCACCCGCGAGCCGGCCGTCGACGTCGCACGGGTGCTCTCGGGTTTCCACGCGCTCCTCGGGGCCCGGGTCTTCGACCACGCCTTGCTCGAGGAGCTGGCGTCGGTGGCCACGGTCCCCGTCGTCAACCTCTTGTCCGATCTGGGACACCCGTGTCAGGCGCTGGCCGACCTGCGCACCATGCAGCAGGAGTGGGGGAGTCTCTCGGGTCGGACGGTCACCTGGATCGGCGACTACAACAACGTCGCCCGCAGTCTGGCCCTCGGTGCGGCGATGAGCGGGATGTCGGTGCGGTTGGGCTGCCCGGCCGGCTACGGGCCGACCGACGAGGACCTCGACCGGCTCCGCCTCGCCGGTCTCGACGACGTCTTCGTCAGCGATCGAGCGGCCGCGGCCGCCGAAGGGTCCGACGCGGTGCACACCGACGTGTGGGCGTCGATGGGCCAAGAAGCCGAGGCCCAGGCCAGGCACCAGGCGTTCGAGGGCTTCCAGGTCGACGACGACGTCATGGCCGCCGCGCCCGACACCGCCATCTTCATGCACTGCCTCCCGGCACACCGAGGCGAGGAGGTCTCGGCGTCCGTGGCCGACGGCCCCCAGTCACGGATGATCGCCCAGGCCCACAACCGCATGTACGCCAAGATCGGGTTGTTCCGCTGGCTGCACGAGGTCGGGTCGTTGTGAGCCGTCTCACCAAACCGCAGCGGCAACACCGGATCCAGCGCCTCCTGGAGGACAACGTCGTCTCGACCCAGGAGCGTCTGGTCGAACTCCTGGCCGCCGACGGCGTGATCGCCACGCAGGCGACCGTGTCGCGCGACCTCGAAGACCTCGGGGCCGTCAAGGTCCGGGTCCCCGGTGGCGAGACCGTCTATGCGGTGCCGGCGATGCCCAAGGACGCGATCGCACCCGAGGAGCACCTGCGACGGGTCTGTTCCGAGTGGGTGGTCGAGGTCTCGCACTCCCACAACATCGTGGTGCTCCGCACCCCGCCGGGGTCGGCCCATGTGGTCGGATCCGCCCTCGACCGGGCCGGTCTCCCCGAGGTGCTGGGCACCGTGGCCGGCGACGACACGCTCATGCTCATCGCCGCCGAGTCGACGACCGGGCAGTCCGTCGCCCACCGCATCTCCGGTTTGGCCGGCCTGTAGACCACAATCCCCCGTTCTGGTGAACAACCACGTCACCAGAGCGCCTCATTCGTTCACCAGAACCAGATTGCAAGGAGTTCCCCACCATGGCCAAGCGAGTCGTCCTCGCCTACAGCGGCGGTCTCGACACGTCGGTCGCCGTCCGATGGCTGATCGAGAACGAAGGAGTCGAGGTCATCGCGCTGGCGGTCGACGTCGGCCAGGCCTCTGACGACTGGAACGTCGTCAAGCAGCGTGCGCTGGCGGCCGGTGCCGTCGAGGCGATCGTCGTCGATGCCCGTGAGGAGTTCGCCCGCGACTTCTGCATGCCGGCGTTGCGCGCCAACGCCATGTACGAGAACCGCTACCCGCTGGTCTCGGCGCTGAGCCGCCCGGTGATCGTCAAGCATCTGGTCGAGGCCGCGCGTGAGCACGGTGCCGACGCGGTCGGCCACGGCTGCACGGGCAAGGGCAACGACCAGGTCCGCTTCGAGGTGTCGACCCGGGCGCTCGCCCCGGATCTCGACATCCTGGCGCCGGTCCGCCACTGGGGGATGACCCGCGAGGAGTCGATCCTCTACGCCTACGACCACGACATCCCGATCCAGGCGACCAAGGAGAAGGTGTACTCCATCGACGACAACTTGATGGGTCGCGCCATCGAGTGTGGCGAGATGGAGGACCCGTGGGCCACGCCGCCCCAGGGCGTCTGGTTGCTCACCAGGCAGACCGCGACCGAGCCGCGCGACCTCGAGATCGGGTTCGAGGAGGGCATGCCCGTCAGCATCGACGGTGTCGCCAAGACGCCGGCCGAGGTCATCGACGAGGTCAACACCATCGTCGGCGCCTACGGCTGGGGTCGTATCGACATGGTCGAGAACCGTCGGGTCGGCATCAAGAGCCGAGAGACCTACGAATGCCCGGCGAGCCTGGCGCTCATCAAGGCCCACGTCGACCTCGAGTCGATCTGCCTCGAGCGCGACCTCCAGCGGGAGAAGTACCGCCTCGAGTCGCGCTATGCCGAACTGGTCTACGACGGCCTCTGGTTCTCGCCCCTGCGCGAGGCGCTCGACGCCTTCATCGCCGAGTCGCAGAAGCACGTGACCGGCGACGTCCGCCTCCATCTCGAACCCAACAAGTGCGAGGTCGAGGGTCGACGCTCGGACGCGAGCCTCTACGACTACGGCCTGGCCACCTACGACGCCGACGACAGCTTCCGCCATGAGGACTCCGCCGGATTCGTCCGGCTGTGGGGACTCGGCCTCGAGACGTGGTCGCAGCGGCAGGGTCCGGGGTCGCGCTCGTGAGCAACGAGGACGGGCCGTCCGGCTCGACCCTGTGGCACGGCCGGTTCGACTCCGCTCCGGCCGACGACCTCCTCGCGTACACGGTCAGCCTCGGCTTCGACCAGCGTCTCTTCCCCGACGACATCGCCGGCAGCCGGGCCCATGTCCGGGGACTGGGCCGGGTCGGGATCCTCGCCGGCGACGAGGTGACGGCCGTGCTGGCCGCGCTCGACGCCGTCGAGACCGAGCTGGTCGACGGCACCTTCCGGTTCGTCGAGTCCGACGAGGACATCCACACCGCCGTCGAGCGTCGGGTCACCGAACTGGCGGGCTCGGCCGGGGCGAAGATCCACACCGGTCGCAGCCGCAACGACCAGGTGGCGACCGACCTCCGGCTGTGGTGCAAGCGCGAGCTGGTGTCCACGGCCCGCGACGTCCTCGCGTTCCAGCACGTGTTGCTCGAGCGGGCCGAGGCAGCGGGCGACACCTACCTCCCGGGATACACGCATCTCCAGCGGGCCCAGCCGGTCCTGCTCAGCCACCACTTCCTCGCCCATGCGTGGTCGCTGGCGCGTGACGTCGACCGACTCCTCGACGCCCGCCGACGCCTCGACGTGTCGCCGCTGGGCGCGGGAGCGCTGGCGGGCAGCAGCCTCCCCCTCGACCCGGAGGCGGTGGCCGCCGACCTCGGTTTCGCGCGCGCGTTCGACAACAGCCTCGACGCCGTCAGCGACCGGGACTTCGTGGCCGAGTCGCTCTTCGCGGTCACCCTGATCGGGATCCACCTCTCCCGCATGGGGGAGGAGATCGTCCTGTGGAGCAGCGACGAGTTCGGCTTCGTCCGGCTCGACGACGGGTACTCCACCGGCTCGTCCATGCTCCCGCAGAAGAAGAACCCCGACATCGCCGAACTGGCGCGGGGGAAGGCCGGCCGTGTGATCGGCAACCTCACGGGCCTGCTGGCCACGTTGAAGAGCCTCCCGCTCGCGTACAACCGCGATCTGCAGGAAGACAAGGAGCCGCTCTTCGATGCCGTGGACCAGGTTCGCCTGGCGCTGCGGGCCACGGCCGGGATGTACGCGACGCTCACCGTGAACGCCGACGCCATGGCCGCGGCAGCCGATGCGCCCGGCGCGGCCGCGACCGACCTGGCCGAGTTCCTGGTGCGCAAGGGCACGCCGTTCCGTGACGCGCATGCGATCGTCGGCGGCCTCGTCCGCGAAGCGCTCGACGGCGCGCAGTCGCTCGAAGCGCTCGTGACCGCCCACGCACAACTCGGCCCCGACGCCGCAGAGCTCCTCGCGCCCGGCGTGCCCGTCACCCAGCGCACCACCCGCGGCGGGGCCGGTCCCGACGCCGTCACGCAGCAGCTGCACCGCTTCCGTGCCCAACTCGCCCACGACGAGGAGCGCGTGGCGGCGTTGGGTGCCTGAGGGTCGTCGCCTCGCACGGCCGTTCTACGAACGCTCGCCGCTCGACGTCGGCCCCGACCTGCTCGGGAAGCTCCTGGTCCACGACCGCCCGGGTGCACGGCGGGTCGGACGGGTCGTCGAGGTCGAGGCCTACCTCGGCACCGTCGACCCCGCGGCCCACACCTATCGGGGTGCGACCCCGCGCAACCGGACGATGTTCGCTGCGGGCGGCGGGTTCTACGTGTACCGCAGCTACGGGATCCACTGGTGCGCCAACGTGGTGTGCGGCGTCGAGGGCGAGGGCGTGGCGGTCCTGCTCCGAGCGCTCGCCCCGGTCGAGGGAGTGGACGCCATGTATGTGTCACGGGGAGCGGCCGCCCGGCGCGAGCGCGATCTGTGTTCCGGCCCTGGGAAGCTCACCCAGGCGATGGCCATCGAGGGAGCCCACGACGGTGCCGACCTGACGTGCGACGAGCACGTGTACGTCGTCGACGACGGGGCCGACGTCGGCCCGATCGTGCAGACGACGCGCATCGGCATCAGCGTCGCCGTCGACGAACCCTGGCGCTGGTACGTCGCGGACGACTCCAACGTCTCGCGTCCCTGAGTCAGCGGACGACGATGAGCTCGTGCGCGGCGCGAGAAGCCGCCAGGTAGACCTCCGCCGGGGTCATGCCTGCGGTGTCGACCACGACCCCGTCGTACTCCACGCCCTTGTGGATCCACGTGTCGTCCGCCGTGATCACCGCGGTGTTCTGGTGACGGTCGGCCTGGGCCTGCGCGAGGCCGACGATCGACGGATCGGTGCGGTCGACTTCGACCACGGCGACACCGGTCGGGCGGATGCCGATGAGCTCGACCGCGTCGATGGCGTTGGCCCGTGCATGGGCGTTGAGCCAGTCGGCGATCTCGGCCGACATCCGGTAGGCCGTCGCCATCACCGCAGTGTCGACATCGAGACGTTCGGCGATGCCACGGAGGCCGATGCCGAGCGGGTTCGAGCGTTGGGCGTCGTCGCCGACGAACGTCAGACCGGTGCTGCGCCGCTGGACCGCACGGAGCTGGAGCAGGCTCAGGTCCTGGGCCTCGTCGACGATCACATGGCCATACGACACCGGGATCCCCTCGACGCGGGCCCGGACCTCGTCCGCCAGCGCCCCGTCGGCATCGGCCGACACCCATGCCTCGACCAGATCGGGCGGGGTGTCGAGGTCGGCGAGGAACGCTCGGTTCCGCAGCTTCTTCAGCACCTGCGTCGTCGTCCACGCCGGCCAGATGTCCTTGACCGCGTCTCGGACGGCCGCC
>JBFIHN010000243.1:0-5743 GCA_041601775.1 Acidimicrobiales bacterium | reverse complement strand
GGAACGGATCCCTGGAACGGATTCGGTCGGGTGCGGGTGGGGCCGTAGCGTGGTGACGTGCTGAAGATCGTGCTGCCAAAGGGATCGCTCGAGAAGGCGACGATGGAGTTGTTCGCGGCTGCGGACCTCCAGGTCAACCGCTCGAGCAGCGTCGACTACAAGGCGACGGTCGACGACCCTCGCATCGACGAGGTCCGCATCCTGCGGCCGCAGGAGATCCCGCAGTACGTGTCGGAGGGTCTCTTCGACCTCGGCATCGCCGGGCGCGACTGGGTCGAGGAGACCTCGAGCGACGTCGTGTCGCTCGGCGAACTGCAGTACTCCAAGGCCACGAGCAAGCCGGTCCGCATCGTGGTCGCGGTGCCGCAGGACTCGCCGGTCGAGTCGGTGAAGGACCTTCCCCAGGGCGTCCGGGTGTCGAGCGAGTACCCCGAGCTGACCAAGAAGTTCTTCGCCGAGCAGGGGATCAGTGCAGACATCCGGCTCTCGTACGGCGCCACCGAGGCCAAGGTCCCCGACATCGTCGACTGCGTCGTCGACATCACCGAGACCGGCCGGGCGCTGCGCGCCGCGGGCCTCAAGATCATCGACACCATCCTCACGAGCTACACCGAGCTGCTGGCCAACCCGGCCAGCCATGCCGACCCCGACAAGGCCCATGCCATGGGGCAGATCCTCACGCTGCTGAACGGCACGCTCGAGGCGCGGGGCAAGGTCCTGGTGAAGTTGAACGTCATGGGCGCCGACCTCGACAAGGTGATCGAGATCATCCCGTCGATGAAGTCGCCGACGGTCAACGAGCTCTACGGCGGTGGTGGCTACGCAGTCGAGACCGTCGTCCCGAAGAACCAGATCAACGTGTTGATCCCCGCGCTCGTCGACGCCGGCGCCAGCGACATCATCGAGCTCCCGCTCTCCAAGATCGTCCACTGACCAACGGGTAGCGTCGCCGCTCTATGGCGATCGCATCTCTGGGGACCTCGACGGGGTCCGTGTCCGACTTCCACGAGCATCGGGGGTTGGGCGTCATCGCCGGCGACAGCGGCGAGGCCTTTCCCTTCCACTGCACCGGCATCGCCGACGGGACCCGGACCATCGCGGTCGGGACCGCGGTGCGCTTCGACGTGATCGCAGGACGGCTCGGGCGATGGGAGGCATGGGGGATCGAGCCCCGATGAGCGGCGTCGACGACGTCGAGGCCCGGGTCGAGGAGCTGCTCGACCGACTCGACCTCGACGAGCGGGCGACGCTCACCGCCGGAAAGGACAGTTGGCGCATCGCCGGCATCCCCCGCCTGGGCGTCGGCGACCTCAAGGTCACCGACGGTCCGACCGGTGCCCGCGGCGATCTGACCACCGGTGCCCGGGCCGTGTGCTTCCCGGTCGGATCGGCGATCGGGTCGACGTGGGACACCGACCTGGTCGGGGAGATCGCGGCCGTGCTGGCGGAGGAAGCGAAGAGCAAGGGCGCGCAGGTGCTCCTCGGGCCGACCGTCAACATCCACCGGCATCCGCTCGCCGGGCGCAACTTCGAGTGCTACTCCGAGGACCCCGAGCTCACGGCGCGCCTGTGCGTGGCGTTCATCACCGAGTTGCAGGCCGGGGGAGTGGGCGCCTCGCTCAAGCACTTCGTGGGCAACGACTCCGAGTTCGAGCGTCACACGATCAGCTCCGAGATCGACGAGCGAACGCTGCGCGAGGTGTACCTCCGCCCGTTCGAGGCGGCGGTGGCCGAGGCCGACCCGTGGACGATCATGGCGGCGTACAACAAGCTCAACGGCATCCACGCTGCGGAACACCGCTGGCTCCAGGTCGAGCTCCTCAAGCAGGAGTGGGGATGGCCGGGGATGATCGTGTCCGACTGGTACGCCACCCACGACACGATTGCCTCGGGCAACGGCGGGCTCGACCTCCAGATGCCAGGACCGGCGGACCAGTTCGGACCCGCGTTGGCCGCTGCCGTCCGCGCCGGCACCGTCGCCCCGGACGAACTCGAGGACAAGGCGCGACGCGTCCTGCGGCTCTACGCCCGCACCGGGAAGCTGGACCACCCCGAGGAGATCGACGAGACCTCCATCGACACGCCCGAGCGGCGCGCACTCGCCCGCCGGGCAGCGGCGGCGTCCTCGGTGCTGCTGTGCAACGACGGCGTCCTCCCGCTGGCCGCCGGCCGCTCGGTCGCCGTGATCGGACCCAACGCCACCCCTGGCCGGATCCAGGGAGGCGGTTCGAGCGAGGTCACCCCCCACTACGCCGTGTCGCCGCTGGACGGGCTCCGCGAGCGCTTCGACACGGTCACCTACGCACGTGGGGTCGGCGCCGGTCTGTTCGGATCACCCGTCGACCCGGCGCTCCTCGACGAGGGGTCGTTCGTGGAGGAGTTCTTCTCGACACCGGACCTCACCGGCCGGCCCTACCGGACGGCACGGTCGTCGGAGGCCGCGATGTCGTTCTTCGGTGCGGCCGTCCCCGAGCTCGGTCTCGGCTCGTTCTCGGCTCGGTGGTCGGCGCGGTTCACGCCGGATCAGTCGGGCCGGTGGACCTTCACCGTGGCCGGGGCCGGGCGCGTTCGGGTCGCGGTCGACGACGACGTCGTGGTCGAGGACCCCACGGCCGGGCCCAAGATGGCGATCTGGGTCCAGTCGCTCGAGCCGGTCGCGGGGACGGTCGACCTCGTCGCCGGAACCACCTACGACCTCGTCGTGGAACTCCGGGCCGACGAGCGGGGCGTGTTGCCGCACCTCCGGTTCGCGGCCGAGCCACCGGACCCCGGCGCCGAGCTCGACCGGGCGGTCGCGGCTGCCGCAGCGGCCGATGCCGCAGTGGTCGTCGTCGGCACCAGCTCGGACTTCGAGACCGAAGGCGAGGATCGGTCCTCGTTCTCGCTCCCGGCCGGACAGGACGAGCTGATCGCCCGAGTGGCGGCGGTGAACCCCGACACCGTCGTGGTCGTCAACGCCGGGAGTCCGATCCCCATGCCGTGGCTCGAGGCGGTCGGTGCGGTGCTGTGGGTCTGGTACCCGGGCCAGGAGTTCGGGCACGCGCTCGCCGACGTGCTCACGGGCGAACGCGACCCCGGGGGCCGACTCCCCACCACGTTCGCGCGCCGGCTCGAGGACACGCCGGCGTTCACGAGCTACCCGGGCGAGTTCGGGGCCGTTCGCTATGCCGAGGGGATCCATGTCGGACATCGCTGGTACGACGCACGTGGCATCGAGCCGCTCTTCCCGTTCGGTCACGGCCTCTCGTACGCGTCGTTCGAGATCGGTGACGTCGCCGCGGCCGTCGCCGGCGACGGTGCCGTGACCGTCGACGCGGTCGTCACGAACGTCTCCGACCGCAGCGGATCCGAGGTGATCCAGGTCTACGTCGAACCGCCAGGCGGTCCGGTGACCCGCCCGGTGCGCCAGCTCGCCGGTTTCGCCAAGGTCCACCTCGACGCCGGCCAGTCGGCGTCGACGTCGGTACGGATCCCGGCTCGGGCGCTGGCGTACTGGGACCCGGACGCGTCGTCGTGGCAGGTGGCCGCCGGCCGGCACACCCTCTGGGTCGGTCGATCGTCCCGAGACCTGACCGAGTGGGTCACCATCGAACCCGGTGCCCGGAGCCTCGCCACACCGCAACCCTGATCGGCGGTTACCCCATCGACTGGTCGAGCCAGTCGTCGCCCGCTTCGAGCATGGCGGTGAACGCCTCGACGGGTACCGGACGGGCGAAGTGGAAGCCCTGTGCGATGTCGCAGTCGAGTTCTCGCAACTCGATGACGTGGTGCGCGGTCTCGACGCCCTCGGCCAGCGTCGTCATCTGCAGCGCCTGGCCCATGTGGACCACGGCCTGCACGATGGCGGAGTCCTCGGGGTCGTGGCCCAGGCCGCTGACGAAGGCCTGGTCGACCTTGAGGATGTCGACCGGGAACCGGCGCAGGTAGGACAGCGACGAGTAGCCGGTGCCGAAGTCGTCGATCGCCAACTGGACGCCGATGTCCTTGAGGGCGTTGAGCTTGGCGATCGTCTCCTCGGCGTCGTCGAGCAGCACGCTCTCGGTGATCTCGAGGCACACGCTCGACGGCGACGCCCCGGTGGCGTCGAGGACGTCCGCGATCTGGCGTTCGAAGTCGTCCATGGCGAACTGGCGGGACGAGATGTTGACGGCCACGGTGAGGGGCGGTCGGTCGGTGAACTGCGCGGCCCACGTCGCACACTGGGTGAGCGCTTCGTGCAGCACCCAGGCGCCGATGTCGAGGATCAGGTTCGACGACTCGGCCACCGGGATGAACTCCGCCGGCGAGACCACGCCCCACGTGGGGTGACGCCAACGCAGCAGGGCCTCGCACGCCACGATCTGATTGGTCCGGAGACGGACCTCGGGTTGGTAGAACAGGACCAGCTCGCCCCGTTCGCCCGCCCCGTGCAGTGCATCCTCGAGCTCGGCCCGCCGGACCGCCCGGGCACGGAGCTCCTCGTCGAAGAGCCGGATGGCACCGCCACCCGCGCTCCGGGCCAGCTGCGCGGCAGCATCGGCGTGGCGGATGAGCTCGTCGGTCGTCATCTCGCCGGGACGTCCCAGCGCCACGCCCGACGACGCGGTGAGGAACACTTCGCGCCGTCCCACACGGAACGGGAGGACGAACGCCTCGGCGATCGCCATGGCGATGCGTTGGGCGTCGGCATCGCCGTCGACCGACTCGCAGAGCACCACGAAGTCCTCGTCGCCCCATCGATGCAGGCTCTGCCCGTCGCGGAGGTGTTCGGGGATGCGCTTGGCGATCGCCTTGAGCAGCAGGCTCGCCGCCCCCTGTTCGAAACGGTTGACCTTCTCCTTGAAACGGTCGGGGGTGAAGAAGAGCACCGCCACCGTGGACACCTCGTCGCGGACCCGGCGCAGGAGGAGGTCGAGTCGGTCGAGGAACAGCGAACGGTGTGACAGCCCGGTCAGCGGGTCGTAGAAGGCCCGCTCGCGCAGCGACTTGATGACGTCACGATCGGTGGTCGTGTCCTTCGCGACCCATCCGAGCGCTCCCGCGCCGTCGCCCGGGAGCGCGCACAACGTCGAGCGGGTGGGGAAGTCGCCGGTGACCGAGGACTGCATGGTCAAGGGCCCCGACCACGAGCCGCCGTCTCGCACCGACTGGATGATCTCGGCCACGCGGGGCCGATCGGTCGCCGCGACCAGGTCGTGGACGGCCAGCGGGGGGAGATCGCCGGCGTCGAGGCGGAGCATGCGGCGACCAGCCCGGTTGAGAGCCCGGATGCGACCGTCGGCATCGAAGATCGCCACCAGGTCCGAGACGTGGTCGGCCAGGAGGCGGTGCGCACCGTCGAGGTCGATGTCGATGCCCGATTGCACAGAGACCACCCCTCATCCGTCCTGCGGGGCAGGGTATCCCGGCCGAGGACCGTGGCGGGCGCAAGTGCTCCTCGGTGTCGCGCTGGGTCGAGCGTCGGCCACTCAGTCGTCGGTGGACGCCCGGTCCGTGGCGTCGACGAAGGCCATCTTCAGTTGGGGGAGGGCCGACGCGATGGCCTCCTCGGCCGGGCCGAGACGACCACGGAGGCCGGCGAGGACGGCATCGATGGCGTCGATCGCCACCTTGGCGTCGGCCAGGCGGGGCCGGTCGGCACCCAGGTGCATGGCCGCCAGTTCGTAGAACGCCATGACGTGCTGCGCGATCACGTCGGCGGCCGGTGCCTCGAGCAGTTGGCGTTGGAGTTGCTCGATCTGGTCGGTCTGGCCGGTCTGGTCGG
>JBFIHN010000242.1:0-5815 GCA_041601775.1 Acidimicrobiales bacterium | reverse complement strand
GGCCATCGGGACACCGACCCCCGCCGGTTCATGGCCATGGCGCAGCTCGACCAGCGAGAACACCTGGCGGGTCATGTCCCCGTGCTGGCCCCAACCGGCGAGTTCGTCGTCGCCGAGGTCGGGCAGCGCGTTCGCGAACGAGGCGGCCTTGGCGCCGAGGTTGACCTGTTGCTTCCAGCGTGCGGCAACGGCACCGCCCAGCGGATCGGGCCCGTAGACGAGCGGCAGGGTGCGGCCGACGCGCCGGGCCAGACGGCGAGCCGGACTCTCCCGACCCGTCAGCTCGTCGCGGCGACGGCGGAGCTGTGCGACCGCGGCGGCCACCGACGACTCGACCTCTGCGTACTGGCCCAACTGCTCGAGTGCGCGGAGCACCGACACCAGTGCGCCGGCGAGCCCGGTGCGTTCGAGCCCAGCGGCGTGCGCCACCGGCAGCGACACGAACGTCGCTCCCGTCGCCGTCGGCGGTCGATCATCGGCGGCGCTGGCCGCTGCGTCACCGACCGTCACGACCAACGACCGAGGACCGACGAATGCGGGGAACGTCCCCCGTACCGTGAGCACCGGGACGGTGGCGACGGAGGACACGATGGTCGTCACGAGGTCGCCGAGCGGTGCAAGCCCGGCGCCAGCCGACACGACCACATGGTCGATCTCGGCGACCGCGGGCAGGCCGACGACAGGATCCGCGCCGACCGCTTCGACCTGTTCGGGCATGGCGAGGACCGCGTCGAGGAACCCGAGGGTGTCGATCGGGCCATCGGGCAGCGGTGCCGTCATCGCGGGATCAGCCTGCGTCGAAGGTGGGCGAGATCCCGTCGGCCTCGGCCTTGGCGAGGAGACGGTCGACCTCGGCCTGATCGATCGAGGTGGCCTCGTCGATCAACATGATGGGGATGTCGTCGCGGATCTCGTACGTGCGCTGGAGGCGCGGGTTGAGGAGCACGTTCTCGTCCGCGAAGTAGTACAGCGGGCCCTTGTCCTCCGGGCAGGCGAGGATGTCGAGGAGCAGTTGGTCGAGTGCCATGGCGCTCACCCTTTCACGGGGATCGGTTCAGTGGAAGTGGGATCGGACTTCGGCGACCTTGGCGGCGCACGCTTCCGGCGTGGCCGCTTCGAGATTCAGTCGCAGCAGTGGTTCGGTGTTGCTCGGACGGAGATTGAACCACCAGTCGCCGCCGTCGACGGTCAGGCCGTCGATCCGGTCCTGGTCGAGGTCGGCGTAGACCGCGGCCACCCGCTCGATCACGGCCGTGGTGTCGTCGACCTCGGTGTTGATCTCGCCCGACGCGGCGTAACGCTCGAAGGGCTTGCGCAGCTCCGACAGCGGCTTGCCGCTGAGACTCAGCTGTTCGAGCACCATCAGCGCGGCGATCGCCCCGCTGTCGGCGCGCCAGTTGTCCCGGAAGTAGTAGTGCGCCGAGTGCTCGCCACCGAACGCGGCACCGGTCTCGGCCATGACGGCCTTGATGAAGCTGTGGCCCACGCGGGTCCGGACCGGCGTCCCGCCGTGCTCGCGCACGACCTCGGGCACCGACTTCGAACAGATCAGGTTGTGGAGGATCGTCGCGCCCGGATCCTTGTCGAGCACGCCCTTGGCGACGATGGCCGTGGTCGTCGAGCCCGAGACGGGCTGGCCGAGGTCGTCGACGAGGAAGACCCGGTCGGCGTCGCCGTCGAAGGCGAGACCGAGGTCGGCTCCGGTCTCGAGGACCCGCGCCTGCAGGTCGACGAGGTTGTCGGTGTTGAGCGGATCGGCCGGATGGTTCGGGAAGTTGCCGTCGAGTTCGCCGTACATGACCTCGACGTCGACGGGCAGCGGATCGAACACCAGCGGGACGACCAGGCCGCCCATGCCGTTCGCCGTGTCGGCGATGATCTTCATCGGCGTCAGCGCAGCGGTGTCGATGAAGGACCGGACATGGTCGGCGAACGCCTCGCGCAGGTCCGCGTCCGTGACGACACCGCTCGGCCCCGACGAGTCGAGGTCGCCGGAGAGCACCGTCTGCTTCATCTCGTCGAGGCCGGAGTCGGACCCGATCGGACGGGCGCCGGCCAAGGTCATCTTGATGCCGTTGTACTGGGCGGGGTTGTGGCTCGCGGTGAACATCGCGCCCGGCGCGTCGAGCGACCCCGACGCGAAGTACAACAGATCGGTCGAGGCCAGACCCAGGCGGGTCACGTCGAGGCCCTCGGCGGTCACCCCGTCGCAGAACGCGTCGACCAGCTCGATGCCGGACTCGCGCATGTCCCGGGCGACGAGCACACGTTCGTGCGGGTACGGCTGGGTCTTCACGAACCGCGCGAACGCGACGCCGATGCTCCGGACCAGACCCGCATCGAGTTGGTCGGGTGTCGTCCCCCGGATGTCGTATGCCTTGAAGACAGCATCGATGTCAGCCACAGGGGAAGCGTGGTCGGCATCGGGGCTGCTCTGCAAACGGACGGACGGTACGATCCGCCACGATGACGGATCAGCCGCCGAGCCCGGGATACTGGAAGGCCTCCGACGGCAACTGGTATCCGCCGGAGCAAGCGTCGACGCCACCGCCGCCACCGCCACCGCCCGGGATGCCCGGGGCGTACACCCAGGGTGTCGGACTTCCCGGACAGCCCCAGGTCTACGGCGCGCCACGCTCGTCGAACGGCTACGCCACCGCCGCGCTGGTGCTCGGCATCCTCAGCCTCCTGCTGTTCTGGACCTTCGGGTTCGGCGTCATCGCCGGCATCCTCGCCATCGTCTTCGGTGTGGTCGGCCGCAGCCGGGCGCAGCAGATGACGGTCGACTCCCGGGCCGGACAGGCCACGGCCGGCATCGTGACCGGCATCCTCGGCGTACTCGGCGGCCTCGCGTTCATCGTGCTCATCGTCCTCGCCGTCGACGACCTCGACCTCGACGAGATCAACAGCGACCCGCCCGACGGCGTCTGCGACCCCGACCGCTTCCTCCAGGACCCCGACTGCTGACCTCGGGCACGCGGAACCGGGGCACGGATCGACCCACGACCCCGGCAGACTCGTGTCCATGAGCACGCCAGACGCTGCGATCGAGGCCACGACGACGAGCGCGCTCCGACGCCTGTGGCAGCACGCCCGCCCGTACCGCCGACGGGTGGCCTGGGCGACACTCCACTCGGTCCTCAACAAGATCTTCGACCTCGCTCCCCCGCTGCTGATCGGCCTCGCCGTCGACGTGGTGGCCAACGACGGCGACGCCGTGCTCGACAACGTGGGGCTCGCCACGCAGCGGTCGCAGATCGTCGGGATCGCGGCCCTCACCTTCGTGGTGTGGGCATTCGAGTCGGTGTTCGAGTTCTTCCACCGGGTGGCGTGGAGGAACCTCGCCCAGGACCTCCAGCACGACCTGCGGATCGAGGCGTACGGCCACGTCCAGGAGCTCGAACACGCCTGGTTCCAAGAGCGCGCCACCGGTGACCTCATGGCCGTCCTCAACGACGACGTCAACCAACTCGAGCGGTTCCTCGACATCGGCGCCAACGAGATCATCCAGGTCCTCACCACCGTCGTCGCGGTCGGCGCCGTGTTCGTCATCCTCGACCCGGTCGTGGCGATCCTCGCGATCGCACCGATGCCGCTCATCCTCTACGGCTCGTTCTGGTTCCAGCGCAAGCTCGAGCCCCGCTACGAGGCGGTGCGCAACCAGGCGGGGTTCCTCAACGGCCAGCTCGCCAACAACATCCTCGGCATCTCGACCGTCAAGAGCTTCACGGCCGAGGACCGCGAGACCGCCCGCATCGCCGACGAGTCCAACCGCTACCGCGACACGAACCGCAGCGCCATCTCCCTGTCGTCGGCCTTCACGCCGCTGATCCGCATGGCGATCCTCGTGGGCTTCACCGGCACGATGATCTGGGGCGGCTTCGAGGCGATCCGCGGTGGGACGCTGACCGTCGGCCAGTACAGCGTGCTGTTGTTCCTGAGCCAGCGGCTGCTGTGGCCGCTGACCCGGCTGGGCGAGACGTTCGACCAGTACCAACGGGCGATGGCTTCGACGAACCGCATCCTCGACGTCGTCGACACCGAGCCCACGATCGTCGGAGGACCGACCCGTCTCTCGCTGGCGAAGGGCGACGGCCACGTGGTCTTCGACGATGTCCGCTTTGCCTACGACGACGCCGGCAACGCCCTGGACTCCGTGCGGATCGACCTGGCGGCGGGTACCACGACGGCGGTCGTCGGTCCCACCGGATCGGGCAAGAGCACCCTCGTCCGGCTGCTCCTGCGCTTCTACGATCCCGACGGCGGCCGGGTGACGATCGACGGCCACGACGTCCGGGACCTCGACCTCGGCGATCTCCGGCGGCTCACCGGGCTGGTCAGCCAGGACGTGTATCTCTTCCACGGCACCGTGCGGGACAACATCGCCTACGGACGGCCCGGAGCGAGCCTCGAGGACGTCGTCGCCGCGGCCACGGTCGCCGAGGTCCACGAGTTCGTGATGAGCCTCCCTGCGGGATACGACACCATCGTCGGCGAGCGCGGACAGAAGCTCTCCGGCGGGCAACGCCAGCGGATCTCGATCGCTCGGGCGATCCTCAAGGATCCGGTCATCCTCCTGCTCGACGAGGCGACGTCCGCCGTCGACAACGAGACCGAGGCCGCGATCCAGCGATCACTCGACCGGATCTCGGCCGACCGTACGACGCTGGTGATCGCCCATCGCCTGTCGACGGTGCGCAACGCCGACGTCATCCATGTCCTCGACCGTGGCCGCATCGTCGAACGGGGAACGCACGACGAACTCGTCGCCCGTGAAGGCCCCTACGCCGCGCTCTGGGCCGTCCAGACCGGCGAAGCGGTCCGTCGAGGCCACTGACCTCAGCCGTCGACGGGACCGAGGACCGAGTCGGCCTCGCGCAGTCGTCGGACGGCGACGGGGCCGGACCGCCACAGGACCACCGCGAGCGCGATCCCGCCCAGACCGAGCAGGTAGGCCAGGTAGTCGATGCCGGTGCGCCCGTAGGTCATCGAGACCTCGGTGTCCGTGGGTACGACGACCATCAGGTTGGGCGCCACGCGGTAGGGGCCGTCGGCACCGGACACCTCCCAGTTCGGGAAGTACGACTGCTTGACCAGGACGGGCACACCTGGTTCGTCGACGGTGAAGGAGATCCCGTCGCGACCGACCGCCACGTCGTCGACCACCGTCGCGGGCAACGGCCGGCGCTCCGGCGTGTCTCCCTCATCGACCCGCTGCCACTCGTCGGGGCCGGTCGCGGCGAGGGCGACGTCCCACGCGGACGAGTCCTGGAACCAGTCGAGTGCCGGCCCGGTACACCGGTTGACGTCGTTCTCACCGCTGCAGAGCCACTCGTCCTGGGCGTTGCCCGAGGTCGTGACCGCGGGCTCGAAGCCGAGGGCCTCGACCATCGGGGCATCGGCGACCTCGTAGACCACCCACGGCCCGGACGCCGCCACCTCGGTCAGGTCGCGGTGCGAACGGGCTGCCGTGTTCGCCTCGGCACTGCGCGCCATGTAGTAGCGCACACCCATCAACTGCAGGTGCTCGACACCGGCGTCGAGGTCGAGGTCGCGGTACGGAAGGTCGCGTTGCGCCCGCGACGGAGACGCCGAGAGCTCGGACTGCATGAGGAAGTGGAACGGCGTGGTCGACGACGCCTCGAAGTAGAGGCCTTCCATCGACCCGATGCAGCCGTCGGTCCAGTGGGGCAGGAGCATCAGTGCCATCGGCGTGCCGTAGTCGTTGAGGTCGGGGCTGTACTCCCACAGCGACATCCCGCAACCACGCGTCTCGCCCAGGTCCGCCATGGTCGAGACGATCGCGCGGTATTCC
>JBFIHN010000241.1:0-5825 GCA_041601775.1 Acidimicrobiales bacterium | reverse complement strand
CGTGGTCTCCCGGACCGTGAGCAGCTCGAACACGACGTAGAAGACGGTGACGAGCGTGGCGACGAGGAGCACCTGGATGGCGATGCCCACGAAGCGCATCAGCGACAGGTTGCGCTCGGTCGAACGGTCGAGAGGTGGCAGGTCGACGGCTCCGGACGGGTCGACCGGGACGACGTGGGCGAGCGGCGACGCCGCCCCGCAGGCGATGACCTCGTCCCAGGAGGCGAAGTGCTGTTCGTCGGCACGCTCCCTGCGGAGGGACAGTGCCACGAACCCCGAACCGAGGACGACCAACAGGGCGACCACGAGGGCGAAGAAGGGTGTGGGCAGGTCGTGGGCAACCTGCCACATCTCCGCGTTGAGGACGAGGAACGCGGAGAACAGGAGCAGCAGCGGAAGGGTCTTGCCCAGGAGGTCCATCAGCCCGCTCAACGCCTGGAAGAAGCGCACTGCGCTCCAGCGGATCAGCGGCACGAGCCCATAGCTCACGGTGATGTAGGTGACACCGAGGATGATCGCGTTCGTCCCGACGGCCAGCAGCAGCGCCCCGATGGGGGAGTCCTCGTTGACCACGGCCGGGAGCACGGCGGGCGCCAGGACGAACGCGGCCAACTCCATCCAGCCGATGTCGTCGGGCAACGAGAGTGCCGGACGTCGGCGGAGCCGGTTGACGATCGCGAACGCGCCGACCACGAAGCCGACGCCGACCACGAACGTCGCGGCCTGGGACCAGCCGCTCACCCGGTCGCCGAAGGCGAGGAACAGTTCGCCGAAGAGCACGAGGCCCAGGAACGGCGTCGCCCGCGTCCAGATGTCGCCCGTTGCCGAGTAGTCGGCGATCAGGTGGGGGACGCCGCGGCGCACGAACCAGCGCTCGGCGTCGGCGCGCAGCCGCTGCCGATCCGCGGGGGTGGCCCCCGTGATGGGGTCGGTGTGGGTGCCCTCCGCCATGGTCCCCACATTCTGGCCCGACGGATGCGCGACGGGTTGGCGTTCGGCCACGTCATGATGGGTCCATGGCAACGACCAACGACCTTCCCGCACAGGCACTCGAGCTGCGTTCGACCCTCTCCGACGACGGCATCGTCACCATGGCGATCCGCGAGACGCCGGTGCGGCCGCCCGATGCCGGCGAGGTCGTCGTCCGGGTCGAGGCCGCACCGATCAACCCGTCCGACCTCGGCATGATGCTCGCCATGGGTGATCCGGCCCAGGCCTCGCCCTACGACGGCGACCTCCCCGGCGTGCAGCTGCCGGTGTCGGCGGACGCGCTCGCGGCGATGCAGGCCCGTGTCGGCCATCCGATGCCGGTCGGCAACGAGGGTGCGGGCACCGTCGTCGCGGCGGGATCCGACGATCGAGCCCAGGCGCTGCTGGGCCGCACCGTCGGCTTCGTCTCCGGGAACTCCTACTCGCAGTACCAGACCCTCGCCGTCGAGAGCTGCCTGCCGATGCCCGACGGGACGACTCCCGAGCAGGCCGCTGCGCCCTTCGTGAACCCGTTGACCGCGCTCGGCATGGTCGAGACGATGCGCCTCGAGGGCCACTCGGCGCTCGTGCACACCGTGGGCGCGTCCAACCTCGGCCTGATGCTCAACCGCGTCTGCGCCGCCGATGGCATCGGACTGGTGAACATCGTGCGCCGTCCCGAGCAGGTGGACCGTGTCCGGGCCGAGGGTGGCGAGCACGTGGTGGTGTCGAGCGCCGACAGCTTCCGCGACGACCTGGCCGCCGCCATCCGTGCCACCGGGGCCACCATCGCCTTCGACGCCATCGGCGGCGGCGACCTCGCCGGCATCTTGTTGTCGACGATGGAGAAGGTGGCAGCCGAAGGCGCGGGTTTCAGTCGCTACGGATCCGACACCCACAAGCAGGTGTACATCTACGGCGGCCTCGATCGGAGCCCGACCACGCTGCGTCGCGACTTCGGGATGAGCTGGGGCGTCGGCGGGTGGCTGCTGACCCCGTTCCTCGGCCGCATCGGTGGCGAGGCCACCGAGGTACTGCGCCAGCGGGTCGCCGACGAGATCACCACCACCTTCGCCAGCGCCTACGGACATCGCCTCACCCTCGAGGAAGCGGTCGACCCCGACCAGGTGCGCCGCTACGGGAAGATGGCCACCGGTGACAAGGCGTTGATCACGCCGCACGCCGCGGGTTGACCCGCGTGGTCACGAACGGCGAGGTCATCGCACCGAGGAGCGCGGCGTAGTCCGGCCGGAACGCGATGGTCTCGCCCGGTGACACGCGGCGTGGCGTCTCCAACACGAGGTGGTCGCTGCTCGCCGCGAGAACCGTCGTTCCCCTCGGTGGGGTGAGGCCGTCGGGGTCGAGGTCCTGGCGACCGAGCGCGACGATCGTCTGCCAGATCGCTCCCCGGTCGGTCGACGGCGTGGCCGGCCCGAAGGCGGTCTGTGCGGTTGCGCCCCAGGGGGCCGTCGGTTTGCGCTTCGACTCGACGACCTCCCCGACGACCGTGAACGCGTCGAGGTGGAGGCCGGGGAGCGGACGCCGGTGGAGCGGCTCGCAGCCGAGCAGGATCGCCTCTCCCAGGCGGAGGTCGTTCACCCGTCCGGTGTCGCTGGTGGCGGCGAGCCAGTCGAGGTTGGCGGAGTTCCCGCCGCTGACGATGTCGAGCGTGATCCCGAACTCGGCCTCGATGTCGCCGGCGATCGTCGACAGTTCTGCCATGTTGCGGTCGTCGGGCACGGTGCCACTGCGACAGGCCAGGTTGGTGCCGATCCCCGCGAGGACGAGACGGGGGAGGGTCAACAGCTCCTCGACGACGGCCCCGAGATCGGCCCTGGCGATGCCCTCGCGGAGGTCCCCCAACTCGACCATGAGGATGACCCGGTGCGTCTTCGACACCCCGCCGGCCGCGTGGGACAGCGCCCGTAGGACGGTCGGCTCGGTGTTCATGCTGATGTCGGCGCAACGGACCACGCGGTCGACCTGGCTCACCATCGGCGAGCGCAGGAGCACCGTCGTGGCGTCGACACCGGCGCAGCGCATGCGCTCGATGTTCTCGACCCGCGAGTCGCCGAGGCGAACGACGCCGGCGTCGACGATGGTGTCGGCGTAGGCGGGGAGCCCGAGCACGGCCTTGGTGACCCCGGTGACCGACACGCCGGAGCGCCCGAGGAGTTCGACGAGGGCCGCCGCGTTCGACGCCACCCGGCCCAGGTCGATGTCGACCCGTGCTCCCGTCACCGGGAGAAGACGGGCAAGGTCTCCTCGAGTCGGGGGAAGGCCTGCATCACCATGCGGACGAGCTTGTCGGGCGATCGGGTCAGGGCATCGGTCGCCGGGAGCCCGAGCGTCTCCTCGTACAAGACGATCGCCGCCGAGACCTCGGCGTCGGTCATGTCCTCGTGGTTGATCGTCAGACCGATGACCCGGGTGTCGGCGAAGGTCTCGATGAGGTTGATCTCGCTCGCCGGCGTGGGCATGGCGACCTTCGGGAAGTCGCTGAGGACCTTGCGAGCGGGGGCGTGTTGCAGCACGACGCCGGCAGGGCACGTGCCGCGCAGCACCACGGTCGAGCTCATGTAGGTCGGGTGGCTCAGCGCGCCCTGGCCTTCGACGATGATCACGTCGGGACGCTCCTGGCGGAACGCCTCGACCACCGTCGCCTCGAGTTCGCCGGCGCAGAACTGCGCCGGGATGGCGTCGAGCGCCACGCCGTACTTCGCGCCCTGGATCAAGCCGGTCTGGCCGGTCGACACCATGACGGCGTTGACGCCGCGGTCGTTGAGGGCCCGGGTCAGGACCGTCGCCGTCGTGCGCTTGCCGATCGCGCCGTCGGTGCCCAACACCGCGATGCGCGGACAGGTCACCTCGTGGATCTCGCCGGTGAACATCCGCAGGTCCCGCTTGGCCCGTGGTCGCCGCACGTCGACGATCTCGACGTCGTGGAACAACGCTGCGGCCGCGAACTCGGCGTCGTCGTTGAGGAACTCGTGCAGGCCGTTGACGATGTTCATGCCGCGGCTCATGGCGTCGAGCACCACGCTCCGTTCGGACTCGGCGAGCAGTCCGCTCGTCGGGGCCACGCCGACGATGAAATGGTCGGGAACGGCGCCGACGGCAGCGATGGCCTCGTCGAGGTCATGGTGGATGGGGATGCCGGCGGGCTCGCCGTCGAGGACCTGACCGGCGTCATCGCCGGCCGTGGTGCTGTCGATGACCGACACGATGTCGTAGCGGTCGCTGTGGCGGACGAGGCCGTTGGCGGTCTTCCCGTCGATGCGGCCGAAGTTGGCCTCGCAGTACACGACGGCGCTGTCGTGCCGATCGCGGGCGCGGAAGAGAGGGACGACGTTTGACTCGGACATGGGGAGCTCCTCGAAGGACTCAGAGGAGGCGACCGAGCCGTGTCGGCCGGAATGGCCGCATGTCAGCGAGTGGTCCCCGCGAAGTCAGGGTGTCGAACGCAGCGTACCGGGGTGGGCGTCGAACGAGTCGGCGCGGCTCAACGGGGATAGCGCTCGGCCAGTTCGCCGAGGAGTTCGAGACAGTCGGCCGCGCACCGTCCGATGATGTCCGCCACCGGCTCGACCGCGTCGATCCGGCCGGCCACCTGCCCGCAGAGGGCGAGGCTCGCCTCCATGTCGCCACCGAAGTAGAGGTCGAGCGTCGTCCCCATCAACGCGGTCATGGCGTTGGTCTCGGTGTCGTGTTCGAGCGCCTCGCTCCGGTTGGTCCGCAGGGCACGCAGGGCCGGCGACGTGTGGCTGTTGAGGAACACGGTGTCGGTCTCGGCGGCGTCGACGATGGCCTGCTTCCAGTTCTCGTGGACGGGCGACTCGGCGGCCGACACCATGCGGGTGCCCATCTGCACCCCCTCGGCTCCGAGCGCGAGCGCTGCGGCCATGGACGGCCCGTCGACCATC
Organism: Acidimicrobiales bacterium; assembly: GCA_041601775.1. Taxonomy (GTDB): domain Bacteria; phylum Actinomycetota; class Acidimicrobiia; order Acidimicrobiales; family Salinilacustritrichaceae; genus Salinilacustrithrix. Next base: position 933 of record JBFIHN010000241.1, on the reverse strand, counting down.
CCGCCGGCCGCGATGATCGGCACGTCGACCTTCGATCGGATCAGGGGCAGCAGGACCATCAGCGCGACGTCGCGGGGGTTCTTGAAACCGCCGCCCTCGCCCCCTTCGACCACGAGTCCGTCGACACCCGCATCGATGGCCTTCAGCGCGCCGTGCAGTGTGGGGACGACATGGAACACGGTGAGGCCGGCGTCCTTGAGCAGCCCGGTGTACTTCATGGGGTTGCCGGCCGACGTCGTCACGAACCGGACGCCCTGGTCGATCACGAAGTCGACGATGCCGGGATCGCGGACGAACGCCTGGGCGATGTTCACCCCGAAGGGCTTGTCGGTCAGGTCACGCATCTTGGTGATCTCGGCCTTCACCGCGTCGAGTTCGCCGCTGGAGGTCTCGATGATGCCGAGCCCGCCGGCGTTCGAGACGGCCGAGGCGAGCTGCGCCCGTGCGATCCAGCCCATCGGGGCCTGCACGATCGGGATGTCGATGCCGAGCATCTCGGTGATCCGGTTGCGGAAGACGGGTGCCATGGCGGCGATCCTTGCCGATGGCGGAGCGTGCGCGCTGCTCAAGGCGGTGTCGGCATGCGCCGATGACAGGAACAGTGTCGGCCACCATGGACCCCATGACCGCCGCGCCGGGCCCCGTGGTCCGGCGCGTGCAGTTCGCGTGGCCGGAGGACTTCGACCCGATCTGGACGCGCCCGCCCGAGCTGGCGATCTCGGCCAACGCGGTCTCCCTCCTCATGCCGTTCGTCGAGCCCTACGTCGTCGACGCCGTCGCCGACGCTGCCGTTGATCTCGACGGTGACCTCGACTGCGACCTCGCCGTGGCCGCTGCCGCGTTCGTCCGCCAGGAACGCCAACACCACGGCCAACACCGGCGGTTCAACGACCGGATCATGGCCCGGTTCGGCGCGCTGCGCTTCGTCGAGCG
>JBFIHN010000240.1:0-5882 GCA_041601775.1 Acidimicrobiales bacterium | reverse complement strand
GAGCGTGCAGTTGAGGTAGACGGCCTGCAGGTCGTCGTAGGCAGCGGGTGCGTCGGCGAGGTCGTCCGGGGTGGCCATGGAGAGAGCTTGCCGCGTCCACCGTCGGGCTGCTCGTCGGGTTCTGGAGATGGACCGCAAGGATGGTGCTCCGGCGACGTTCCCCGGCCAGGGTTCACTTCCAACGGGGGTAGTCGTCGATGTCCGGTGTGTCGAAGAAGCGTCGAAGCGCGGCCCAACGGGCACTCGCCGTCCTGGCGGTGTTCGCCGTGGCCGTGGTCCCGATCACCCCCGCCGGCGGCGGGATCCTCGGCGCCACGCTGCGCGGGGTCCTCGACCCGATCCTCGACGGGCTCGACCCGTTGCTCGACCCGATCCTGGGCGACGTCAGCGACGCCCTCCGCATCCCGCTCGACCAGACGGTGGACGGACTCCTCGAGGGCACGGTCGACGACCTCATCACCGCGGCCGACGACCTTCTCATCCCCGACGACGGCGCTCCCCTGTCGCCTCCGGCGTTCGCCGACCTTGCCGCGCTCTCGCTGCTCGAGCCCGTCGATCCGCTGATCGAAGACGTGGTCGCGCCCGGCATCCTGGCTCCGGCAGGCGCGGTCCTCGGGCCCCTCGCCGGAACGGGCGCCGGCACCGGTGGGTTCGACGTCGGCACCGTGACCGATCCGGTCATCGGTCTCGTGCGCCAAGCGCTCGAACCGCTCGACCTCGATGCGGCCGCCTATGTGGTCCGGACCGAGTACCGGACGCCGAACGGCGGGCTCGTCGAGCACACCCAGGACGCCGTCGTCGACGTCCCCGCGACGGTCGACGTCAGCGGCGACGGTCTCCCCGACGTCAGCGTCGAGCTCCGCATCGTCACCGCCCGACCCAGCCTGCGCGTCCTGCGTCTGCCCACCGCGCCGGCCACGCTGCCCGTCTCGGTCGAGGGGATCATCGCCCCTGGTGGCTGGAACTCGCCCGAGCGTCTCGCCGTCGGGTTCGACGCGCTCGACGACGACCTGCCCGCGGTCTCCCGAGCCACGATCGTGGACGACGGAACCCAGTCCGGCGACCTCGCCGCCGAACTCCACACCACCGATCCCGGTGACTCGCTCGCGTTGATCGCCGGCATCTACGACCAGGGTGCAGGTCAGACCCGTCTCGACCCGACCGACGTCCGCATCGACTTCAGCCCGATGCCGATCGACGTCACCCTCGAAGCGGCCGGCATCACCGAGGGATTCGACGACGGCCGTGTCTCGATCACCACCACCGAGCCCTCCCGGGTCGAGGCTGCGGTGCTCGTCGGCGACGGCACCGGCGACACCACCGAGGTGGCGGCGATCATCGACCGCGTCCCTGGCGCCATCGACATCGGTCTCCAGCGCGTCGGCGCCGCCGGCGTGACCCTCGACTACGAGGCCTCGGGCCTGGTCGACCTCATCGCCCTCCGACTGGCCGAGACCACCGCCGGCATCACCCGCTCGGCCCAGGTCGGCTTCGAGGGCGTGCAGGCGACATCGGCGTCCTTCACCGTCTCGGCCGACGACCTGTCCTTCTCGGCCTCGGCCCCGATCGACGCCCTCACCATCGAGATCATCGACCCGAGCGGCGTCGTCGACCGCGCCACCATCCTCCGGGCCCGCCTCGAAGGCCTGCCGGACACGCTCGACGTCGACCTCGGTGACGGATCCGGGTCGAGCCTCGGGCTCGACGCGGGCACCGGCACGCTCGGGTTGTTGGAGCTGCAGCTCACCAGCGGACCGGACACCGCGCTCGCCCCCGGAGTCGACGGTCTCCTGCTCACCGACGTGACCGACGAGTTCGTCACCTTCGTGCGGCTGACCGATCTCCGCACGGTCTCGGTGTCGACGACCGACGGCCTCGCGGCACACCTCGAGACCGCGGGCGGTCAGCCCTTCGCGGCGATCGTCCGACAGGAGGGAGCCAACGGCGTCGACGAACTCGTCGCCTCGCTGTCGGCCCTGCCCGCCGTCGTCGACGTGGCCGTCGCCGACGTCCCCGGTGGCACCAGCCTCGACTGGGTCGCGTCGTCGGTCGTCGACACGCTGACCGTGCACGTCGCCCAGGCCGGCGGCCTCTCGGCCGACCTGGTCGTGACCGATCTGCCCACCGCGCTCGACGTCTCGCTCACCGACGACGGCATCGACTGGTCGGCCTCCGACGGCGTGCCCGAGGTCCTCGCCGAGGTGCACGACGCATCCGGCCTGGCTGGTCGGGCCACCGAGATCCGCGCCCGCCTCGTGGACCTCCCCGCAGCGTTCACCGTCGGTCTCGCCGGCGGCGGTCTCGCCATGGACGCCGCTCCGGATGCGATCGGCCTCGTCGAGGTCCTGGCGACCGACGGCACCACCGAGATCGGCGTCGCCGACGGCGTCGACGGACTCGTCCTCGTCGATCACCCGGCCGAGTTCGCTGCGGCGGCACGGATCACCGGACTCCGGTCGCTGACCTTCGTCCCCGACCCCATCGCTCTCGAACTCGCCACCACCGGTGGTCGGGTGTTCGAGGTCGACGTCCAGCAGTCGGCGGCCGACGGTTCCGGCACCGACGTCCGCGCCACCATCGACCGCCTCCCGTCATCGCTGGCGCTCTCGCTCGACGAGATCGGTGGCGACGCCCGCCTCGACTACCAGGCCTCGGCCACGGTCGACTCCCTTCTCGCCTCGGTCGAACAACGCGACGGTTCCGGCGGCGTCACGACCATCGGGCTCGAGGTCCACGACCTCCCCCGGACGCTGGCCGTCACGCTCGGCGAGTCGGCCGTCACCTACCACGCGTCGTCGGTCGTCCCGCTGCTGCGGGCCGAGATCATCGACCCGGCGGGTCTGGCCCGCAACGCCACCCGGCTCCTGGTGGAGTTGGTCGACCTGCCCACCGATCTCACCGTCGGCATCTCCGACGACGGCGCGCTCAGCTTCGACGCCCACGGTGGTGCGGTCGGTTCGCTCGACGCGCTGTTGACCTCGGGTCCGGAGCTCGGGCTCCCCGATGGGATCGACGGCATGTTGCTGATCGACACCCCCGACGACTTCGTGGCCGCGGTGCGGATCACGGGCCTGCGCCACATCACCTTCGATCCGAGCGACGGCACGGCCTTCTCACTCGGGACCGTGGGCGGTCGGGTCTTCGAGGTCGACATCCGACAGGAGCGGGCGGACGGGTCGTCGACCACGGTCCGTGCGACGCTCGACAAGCTGCCGGCCGACGTCACCATCTCGCTCGCCGGTGACGCAACGGGCGGCCTGTCGCTCGACTACAACGGCTCGGACGTCATGGACCAGCTCCGGGCGACCCTGTTGCAGGAGACCCCGGGCGAATCGCCCACCCAGGCGATCATCGAACTCGACGACCTCCCGACGCAGCTCTCGCTGACCGTCGCCGAGGAAGGGTCGGTGAGCTACGCAGCAGCTGCCCGGGTCTCCCGACTCGCCGTCCAGATCGATTCGCCCGACGGCCTCTTCGACCGGGCCACCGCGCTGCGACTGTTGGCCCTCGACCTCCCGACCGGGATCACCGCCCAGCTCACCGCCGACGGCGCGCTGTCGGCCACGACGACCGGCGGATCGATCGGCCTGCTCGAAGCGCTGATCACCAGCGGCCCCGACATCGGCCTCGACGGCTCGGTCGACGGCCTCGTCCTGCGGGACACGGCCGACGACTTCGCCGTCTTCGTCCGGATCACGGGCTTGTCGGGCATCGGCTTCGGCACCACCGACGGTGGCGCAACGCTGTCGCTCGACACCGATGGAGGACGCATCCTCGAGGTCGACGCCCAGACCGAGAACGTCGAGGACGGGACGTCGACCGGGATCCGAGCGACCCTCGACACGCTCCCGTCGTCGGTGTCGCTGAGCCTCACCGACGACCCCGACGGCCGGGGCATCGAGTACACGGCATCCGCGCCGATGGACCGGCTCTTCGCCGACCTCGTCCTCGCCGACACCGAGGGCACGAACACCTTCACCGTCGAGATCCTCGACCTGCCCGAGACCATCAGCCTCGACCTCCAGGCCAGCGGCGCCATCAGCTACGCCGGATCCGACCGGGCCGGCCAGCTCGCCGTCCTGGGCGAGAACCCCGACGGCATGTTCCTGCGGGCCAACCGGCTCCAGGCACTGCTCCAGGACCTGCCGCCGACGCTCGAGGTCCTGCTCGGCGAAGACGGGGGCCTCCTCCTCGACGCCGGAGCGAGCACGCTCGGGCACCTCGAGGTGCTGGCGACCAACGGCCCCGACCTCGCCCCCGATCCGGGCGTGGTCGGCGCGATCATCCGCGACACCGCCGACGACTTCGTGATCTCACTCCGCTTCGACGACGTGCGACGCCTGGCCGTGAACCCCGACCCGGTGGCGATCGAGGTGGCGACCGCCGGCGGGCAGATGTTCGTCGTCCAGGCGTTGCTCGACGGTGGTGAGCTCATCGACCTCGGCGACGGGGCGATCTCGATCGAAGCCGTGATCGACGTCCTGCCCACCGACGTCGTGCTCGGCTTCGGACTCGCCGACGGGAGCCAACAGCTCTCGATCGACGGCTCGGCGCCGATCGACACCGTGAGCTTCCAACTGGCCCAGACCGCCGACGGTGCCACCGCACCCCTCACGGCGGACCTGCTCATCGAGGACGTGCCCACGTCGCTCGATCTGTCGGTCGACATCTCGGGCGCCATCACGTACGCCGCTTCGGCACCGGTGCCGTTGCTCGCCATCGACGCCGTCGACCCGGCCGGGTTGTTCGACCGGGCCACCGACCTCGGGCTCCGGCTCGAGGGTCTCCCGCTCGGGGTCGACCTGGGCATCTCCGAGTCCGGCGCCGTCGTCATCGACACCACCGGCGGCAAGCTCGGTCAGATCGAAGCGCTCATCACCGACGGCGCCGACAACCGGGTTCCCGTCGGCTACGACGGGATCCTGTTCGAGGACCTGACCGACCGCTTCGTGGTCTCGGCCCGGTTCACCAACCTGTACGCCGGTGATGTCGCCCAGGTGCCCCAGCCGCGGGTCACGCTGACGACCGACGGCGGGCGACCGCTCAGCCTCGGCCTCTACGAGTCGGTGCCGGGCAAGGCGAGCCGCATCCCCGGGGTCGCCTACACCGAGGCCTCGCTGGTGAACCTGCCGGCACAGGTCGATCTCGAACTGCTCGACGGCGCACCCGGCACCATCAACATCGCCTACGACGCCAGCAGCACCGCGCAGGCCCTGACGCTCGAGACCAACGCCGGCAACCGCTGGGTGACCGAAGCGTCGATCGCCAACCCGGTGCCGAAGCACTTCCTGGCCTGCCAGGCCGGCGACGGCCGTTGTGCCGACAGCGGGCGGACCAATGCCAGCGTCGGCTCGTTCCGGTTCCTGGCCGACCAACACACGACGCTCAACGTCCTCGACTGTGCGGCGCCGCTCAACAGCAGCTGCACCCGCCAGAACGGGACCAAGCTCACGAGCGTCGAGAACCTGCGGGTGAAGTCGTTCGGCTTCGAGGCCGACTTCTCCGACTGCGGATTCCTCGGCCAGCAGGCCTGCGGTCACCTCTTCGCCGACACGCTCCCCGCCGGCGCCGGCAACGCCTTGGCGAACGCCGACACGCTCCAAGGTCGGATCTTCAACAAGGACGGCACCACCGAGTTGACCCTGGACTTCGGGGCCAACTTCAAGGCCGCGAAGCGACTGGTCGTGTTCAGGAACTTCCCGAACCTGTTCTTCTCCCGGCTCAGCACGACGAAGACCGGATCGGTGAACTGCACGTCGGGGACGGGCATCAACATCAAGGTCCAGATCCTCTTCACCCTGAACCTGAACGGCAACACCCTGCTCTGCTGAGCGGGTCAGACGATCGAGGCACCCACGAGTTCCCCGATCCCATAGGTCACG
>JBFIHN010000239.1:0-5931 GCA_041601775.1 Acidimicrobiales bacterium | reverse complement strand
CGCAGCACGACGATGCCGTCGGCCAAGGGACCTCGTGCGTCGTCGTCCACGGCCGGGCCGACGAGGTCGCCGAGTACCGCGCCGGCCTCGACCGACGCGAGCTGTTGCGGGTCGCCGACGAGCACCAGCCGAGCGGTGGGGCGCACGGCCTCGATGAGACGCGCCATCAGCGACAGCGACACCATCGACGTCTCGTCGATGATCACGACCTGGTGTGGCAGTTGGTTCGACCGGTCGTGACGGAACCGGCTGTTGCTCCCCGGCGCCCGGCCCAGCAGGCGGTGGATGGTGGAGGCCTCGGTCGCGAGGATGGCCGCTCGGACCGCCGGGTCGAGGTCGAGGCGCTGCGCCTGCGCGTGCACGGCCTCGGTGAGGCGAGCGGCGGCCTTGCCCGTCGGCGCGGCGAGCGCGATCCGCGGTGGCGTCCCGCCGGCGGTGGCCTGGTCGTGGAGCAACGCGAGCACGGCGGCGACGGTGGTGGTCTTGCCGGTGCCCGGGCCGCCGGCGATGACCGAGAACGAGCGTCGTACAGCGGTCTCGGCCGCGGTCCGCTGGGCATCGGGCCCGTCGTCGGGGAAGAGTCGGTCGAGACCGCGGGCGAGGACGTGGTCGTCGACCCGGGGCAGCGTCGTTGCGACCCGGCTCAGGACGTCGGTGACGATCGCCCGTTCGTGGCGCCAGTACCGGTCGAGGGCGAGCCGGGTGCCGAGCAGCCGCATCGGACGAGCGTCGGCGTCGACCCGATCAGGAGCGTCGTCGCCGACGGCCACCAGCGGTGACGCGTCGACGGCGCCGACCCACTCGACGGGGTCGGGCCACGGCAGCGCCGAGACGTCGACGTCGACGCCCTCGTCGACCGTGGCCGTGGTGGCGATGGTCGCCAGGTCGACGGTGACGCTTCCGAGGCGCACGGCCCGTACGGCGAAGGCGATGCCGAGCGCGACCAGACCGGCGGGGTCGTCTTCGGCTGCGGCGAGCCGGACGAGTGCACGGGCGACGTGGACATCGGCAGCGTCGAGCACCGTGGCCGCGGCGAAGACCCCGAGCAGGCCGTCGGCGGCGTGGGCACGGCGCGCCCCGTCGGGGTCGACCGTGGTCGACGGCTGGGTCATCGCGACGCCTCGTCGCGGCCGCGGTCCAGCACGTCGGAGAGCCCGGTGACCAGCGCGACCGGGGGCTTCCAGGCGAACACCCCGCAGGGTTGGTCGTCGACCCGAGGGGTGTCCGCGCCGACCATGCCGCGTAGGAACAGGTAGAGGACGCCCCCCAGATGGGTTGCCGGGTCGTAGTCCGGCTGGCGCCAGCGCAGGAACCGGTGCAGCGCCACGGAGTACAGCATCGCCTGCAGGGGATAGTGGGCGGCCACCATCGCATCGCGGAGCGCGTCGGGGCGGTAGTGCCAGGCCGAGAGCTCTTCGCCGTCGACGCCCAGCCAGTTGCTCTTGTGGTCGACCACGTAGAACTGCGAGCCCGACCGGAGCACGATGTCGATGGATCCGCTGAGGTAGCCCCGCACGGTCTGGTCGAGTTCCGGTGCTCGCAGGTGTTCGTCGTAGCCATGGAGGAGGTCGTCGTCGGTGAGCGTCCGCGCCACGACATCGGCGATGGCGTCGACCGACAGCCGGTCGGCGCCGTCCGGGCGGTCGCCGCCGACCAGGGGCAGCTCGAAGTGCATCTCGTCGAGTCGGTCGGCGGGCGGGACATCCCGGAGGGACAGATCGTCGATGATCGGCCCCAGCGGGGTGTGGACGGCGGCGACGAGCCCGGCCACCAGGCGGTCGGCGTCGATCTCGTCGTGCCCACTCCGGTGCGCGGCCGAGAGGGTCGAAGCGATCTCGGATTCGAGGTCGGGGGCCGTGAAGTCGACCTCCTCGAGCACGGCGTGGACGAGGGTGCCGAAGCGAGCGCCTCCGGCCATCTCGCCGAACACCGAGGGCACGGCACGCAGCAGGGCCTCGCGGTCGTCGTCGGACCGGGTCGGCACGGTCGCCCCGACGGCCAGGCGTTCGTCCTCGATCCCGCGGTCGTCGTGCTCCGGGGCGAATCCACCTGCGTGCGCTTCGTAGGCCGCGGCCGTCAGCGCCGAGTACGAGGTCCGGCGCCAGGACGTGTCGACGTCACGCCCGAACCGGCGCACGCCGAGGGTCTCGCCCGCCTCGTCGGCCGGGTGCCACGAGACGCCGGTCCCCCCGCTGGCCACCTCGATCGCCACATCGCCCGGCGCTGATGACGCCACGAGATCGAGGATGGTACGGGCCTTGTCGTCGTCCGGGGTCCGGGGCTGCTCACCCGAGGACCGTCGCGGGTCGAGGAGGAGTGCGCCCAGCGGCGACTCGAACGCGCCGTACGTCGAGGCCCACCACACCACCACCTGGTGCTTCGCCCGGGTCAGCGCCACGTACGCGAGGCGTAGCTCCTCGCCACGCGACTCCGCGATGTGGCGATCGATGTTCTCCTGGTGCCCCCGGCGGCTGCCACCCACGTCGATGCAGCGCGCGCCGTCGACCGGATCGTGGAACAACGGCGGCGCGTCGGGCGGGATCCACGCGGGGCGCCACAGGAAGGGCACGTGCACGATCGGGAACTCGAGACCCTTGCTGCGGTGGATGGTCCACACCTGCACCGCCTGGGCATCGGTGTCGAGCCGCCGGCTCTGTGCCTCGGCGTCGCCCTCCCGTTCGCTGTGCCGGATCCGCTCGCGCAGCCACGCGATCAACGTCGACGGTGCGGAGTCGGCCGCCGATCCGTGCTGGTGGAGCAACTCGGCGACGTGGCGGATGTCGGTGAGCGTGCGCTCGCCTCCCACCACACCGAGGAGGCGTCCGGGAAGCTGCTCACTGCCGTTGACCTGCTCGAACAGCGCGGCGACGCCACGGTTCGCCAACACGTGACGCCACTCGTGCAGGTGCCCGTGGACCCGGTCCCACGCGGCATCGTCGTTGGTCGCGACCTGCGCCGCGTTCCAGCCGAAGAACGCGGTCATCGCCACACTCCGCACCCGGGTCGTCGCCGCAGGCTGCTCGATGGCCTCGAGCAACGCCAGCCATTCGCGTGCGGCGACGGTGGCGAACACGCTGCCGGCACCGTTCACCACGGTGGGCACCCCGACCTCGGCCAGCGCATCACGCACGAGGTCGGCGTCCTTGTGCCGTTGGACGAGCACGGCGACGTCGCCCGGGTGGATCGGCCGTGGCGACTCCGTGCCATCGGGCCGGCGTTCGATCAGGGTCGCATCGCCGGAGAGTTGGAGCACGACGTCGGTGGCGAGGTCGCGGGCGACGAACGCACGCGCCCAGTCCATCTGGAGGTCGCCGCTGTTCGGCGTGTGGACGGCGCCGCTCGCGTCGCGCCGGACGTGACGGATGCGCAGCGGCGTGGTCCGGCGATCGCCGACCAGGCGGGTCTCCTCGTGGTGGGGGGCGGCATGGGTCGACACGTAGGCGATGTCGGGGTGCCCGAGCGCGGATTCGCCGAACACGGCGTCGAGTCCACGGAGGAGCCCGGCGTCGCTGCGCCAGTTGGTCGTCAGCGCCTCGGTCGTCTCGGCGCCGGCCTTCGCCGCCAGATAGGCGTGCACGTCGGCACCACGGAACGCATAGATCGCCTGTTTGGGGTCGCCGACGAGCACCAGCGACGTCCGAGAGCCGGTGAAGGCATCGCGGAGGATGTGCCACTGCACCACGTCGGTGTCCTGGAACTCGTCGACCACGACCAGGCGGTACTGCTCCTCGAGACGTCCCCGGACGACGTCGGCCTGCGGCCCGGCGAGCGCCCGTTCCAGGCGGGTGAGCAGATCGTCGTAACCGATCACCCGCAGCTCTCGCTTGCGTTGTTCGAGGCGGGTGCGGACGGCGGCGGCGAACCGTGACCGCATGGCGCCCCACGGGCTGTCGTCGTCGGGACCGGGCACGATGCGGGCGTGGGGGTTGGTGATGACCTGATCCGCGATGCGTCGGGCGACGTCGCGCTCGAACGTGAACGCCACGTCCTTGTGGAATCGCTGGACGAGCAGGTCGTCGACCACCTGCTCGGTGAGGTCTCTCGGGTCCTCGAGGAACTCGACGTCGCGCTCGACGTCACCGGCGAAGCCGACGCGGCTGAGCACCTGCTCGCAGAAGCCGTGGATCGTGGCGATGGTCGCGGCGTCGAACTCGGCGACGACGGCCCCGAGTCGCGCTCGACGGACCTGCACCGTCGCGGGGTCGCCGTCGCACAGCCGTCGGCTCACCTCGTCGGTCGGAACCACCCCGTCGGCCAGGAAGGTGGCGAGGTCTGCTTCGGTGGCCACCAGCCGTTGCCAGACGCGATCGCGCAGTTCGCCGGTGGCCGCCCGCGTGAACGTCACGAGGAGCAGCGAGTCGACGGGGAGACCGTCGGCCACGGCCTCGACGGCCAACGAGGTGACCCGATGGGTCTTGCCCGTGCCGGCGCTCGCTTCGATCACCGTGATGCCCGGAGCGATGCCCGCGATGGTCGTCTCGCTCATCGCCGTCGCTCCACTGCGAGCAACGGGTCCCACAGCCGTCGGGAGAGGCGCCCGAGCCGCGAGGCCTCCTCCGCAGCCCAACCCTCGCCCTGCTCGGCCGGCGTCGGTTCGAGCGCGAGGAGCTCGTCGAGGCGACGGATGCCGCCGAAGACGATCTGATGGCTGCGATCGGCGTCCTCGCCCGGGAACCGGTGGTTCGATTCCCAGTCGCGGATCGCGGACTTCTCGGGCTCGCGCCCACGGCGCCGAGCCTCGGCCCACGCGCCTGCGGTCTTGCACGGGATCGGGAGCGGCTCGCAGAGCCCCCGGCGACGGAGCTGCACGAGGTCGGTGAGCTGGGCGATGGCCCACTGTCGCCGGTGGTCCGGCGGACCGTCGATCGGTCCGAGCTCGACCACACCGCCTCCGTTGCGCTGCTTGCCGACGGTGAGCGCCCGCCACGGGATCTCCGGTCGTGCGGCCGACAGGGCCAACAGCCGGACCCAGGCGACCAGCCGGTGACGGGCGCCGATGCTGCTGAAGGACACCTGGCTGGTGGCGTCGCCCCGGATGCCGCTCACCGTGCCGACGATCGACACGGGTCCGGGCCCGTCGACGCCACCCAGGGGCACGTCGATCTCGATCGACGCGGTGGCGCCGGCGGCGTCGACCGACTCGGCGACGGCGTGGATCCGGCTGGCGATTCCCTCGATCGAGGAGATCGTCGACCGTCCCATGGCCTGCGGGGGCAGCGCGCCGACGGCCAGCTCGGCCTCGACGGCTGCCTCGATCGGGTCGCCGGCCAGGAGTCGTTGGAGCAACCGTTGGCCGATCGCCCACCGCTGCAGCGCGTCGAGCTCGACCGGGATGGCATCGTCGAGCGCGTCGTCGTCGTCCCAGACGTTGAGGCCGAGACGCTGGCGCAGGAACTCGCGGACGGGATGCTGGACGAAGCGCACGAGGTCGTCGAGCGCGACCACCTCGGCGTGGGGTGGTGCGGGGAGCGGGTCGACGAGGAACGGGGGAGCGACGCAACGCGGCTTCTGCACGGCTCGTGCCCCGGCCAGGCCGACGAGGTCGAACGCCCACGGCTCGCGGCCCGGTCCGGGCCGGTGCGCTGCAGGGTCGAACGACTGGAGCGGGTGTTCCGCGATGACGGCATCGCCCCCGTCGACCCCGTCGCGGCCGACGGCGGTGCGGTCGATCACGTCGAGCAACTCCGACAGCGGGACCGCCGGCGGCCGGGGTTCGTTGGTCCGGACGTCGGAGCCGGTGGTGGTGATGATCAGCCGGTCGGTCGCAGCGAGGAGGGCATCGAGGAGCAGCTGCCGGTCCTCGGTACGCGGGTCTCTGTCGCCGACGTGCGGGAGTCGGCGCAACAGGTCGTCGCCGTCGGCACGACCCGTGCGAGGAAACGTCCCGTCGTCGAGTCCGAGGATGCAGACCACACGGTGGGGGACCGCTCG
>JBFIHN010000238.1:0-5951 GCA_041601775.1 Acidimicrobiales bacterium | reverse complement strand
GCGGTCGGCTACGGCGCCAAGAGCATGCTCCCGACGTGCATCTCGCGCGACTTCACGGTCTGGGCGACGGGGAAGACCTCGCCGGTGATCGACTGGCTGCGTGCGCTCGCTCGCGACGAACACGAGCGTTGCGGCGGCCCGGGCGTCGGCGCCATCGGCATGTGCTTCACCGGGGGCTTCGCGCTCGCCATGGCCACCGACGAGCGCCTCCTGGCGCCGGTGCTGTCGCAACCGTCGATGCCGCTGGCCATCGGGTCGAAGCGCAAGGGAACCATCGACATCTCCCCCGAGGATCTCGCCGTGGTCAAGGACCGGTGCGCCGCCGGCCTCGAGGTCATCGGCATGCGCTTCACCTCGGACCGCCTGGTGCCGTCGGAGCGGTTCCGCTTCCTCGAGACAGAACTCGGAACCGCGTTCCGGGCCATCGAGCTCGACGACGCCGACGCCAACACCGAGCCGAAGATGACACCGCACTCGGTCGTGACCGAGCACCTGATCGACGAACCGGGCTCGAAGACCCGGGCCGCCGTCGACGAGGTGCTCGAACTGTTCCGCAGTCGCCTGCTCGACGCCTGACGCGAACCGGCGGAGGTCAGCTCCGTGCGCTAGCCAGTGACCATGCACGCACTCGACGACCTCCCCGAGTTCACCACCATCACGGTCGAGGAGGCGGACGACCGCATCCTCCTCGTCACCCTGAACCGGCCCGACCGGCTCAACGCGCTCACGCCGCGCCTCATCGACGAGGTCGGACAGGTCGTCGCCGCGGTGGATCTCGACCCCCGCCTCCGGGCAGTCGTGGTGACCGGGGCGGGACGCGGGTTCAGTGCAGGGCTCGACATGCAGGGAGCAGACAGCACCCCGCCCGGGGCCGACGGCGTGAGCCCCGTGGTCGGACAGTTCATGGGCCAGGACCAGATCGCCACGCTCAACGAGCGCATCCACCGGTCGCGCAAGCCGTGGATCGCCGCCGTGAACGGCGCCTGCGTGGGCGGCGGTTTCGCGATCGCGCTGGCCTGCGACATCCGGGTTGCCGCAGCGTCGGCGACGTTCGGTGCCGTGTTCCTCAAGATCGGCGTGTCGAACTGCGACATGGGCACCAGCTACTTCCTCCCGCGCTTCGTGGGGGCGTCACGGGCCGCCGAGCTCCTGTTGACCGCACGGATCTTCGACGCTTCCGAAGCGTCGGACATGGGGTTGGTCGTCGACGTCGTGCCCGACGGCACCGTGGTCGATCGCGCGCTGGAGACGGCTCGCCTCATCCGCGAGAACGCCCCGTTCGGGACCTGGATGACCAAGGAGACGATGTGGCAGACCCTCGACGCCCCGTCGCTCCGGCACGCGATCGACATCGAGAACCGCACACAGATCATGTGCAGCGCCAACGGCGAGGTCGCCGAGGCCATGCGCGCCTTCGCCGCCAAGCGGCCGCCGGTGTGGAAGGACCTCTGACGACCGACGGATCGGTGACGCGTCACTGACGGTGCACTTCGGCTTCACCCACGCGAAACACGCACGGAACACACCGCTCGTACCGTCCGGGACATGAGGCGAGCACAAGGACCGAACCGGTGGTGACCGGGGCCATCCGGTGATCGAGGCCGTCGACCCGTTCATCGGGACCGACGTGACCGACCTCGCCCCGCCCCAGGGGCTGGCCGCCGCGTGGTGGTGGCCCAAGCCCCAGATCGGGAACACCCATCCGGGGGCGACGGCGCCGCTCGGCATGGTGTCGGCGTGCGCCTACTCGGGCGCCTACCCCACCGGGTACGGGCGCCACCACATGAGCACCGAGGGCGTGCCCGCCGTGTTCCGGGACCGTCTCGAGGCCAGTGGGTTCACCCACTTCCAGCAGTCGGGCACGGGGGCGATCCGCAAGTACTACAACTACTTCCGCGTCTCACCGATGCTCGAGCCGCTCGATGCGCTCGACACGCGATGGGCGTTGGCGGACGAGACGGCCGAGCCCGGCTACTACGCCGCGACCCTCGACAGCGGTGTCCGCTGCGAGCTCACGGTCGGACCCAAGAGCGCCGTCCACCGCTACACGTTCCCGGCGCACGCCGACAGCCGCTTGGTCATCGACTTCTCCCTCGGCGGCCTCGACATCGAGCACGGGCGGACGGTGCCGATGCGAGCGTCGTTGGCGACCGTCGAGCCCGGCGTCGTACAAGGCGAGATCGTGGTCGAGGGCGTCCCGCTGTCGGTCCACATCGAGTGCGACACGCCGGGCTGGCGGCAGATGCTCTGGTACGACCGGCGGCTGATGGCCGGCAGCAGCCGCCTCGACTTCGATTCGATCCGCCAGACCACCCTGCGCCCCTTCGGCGCCATCCTCATCGGGCCGACCGAGGCCGGACAGTCGGTCGAGCTGCGTATGGGCTTCTCGCTCCGTGGGATCGAGCGCGCCCGGGCCAACCTGCACGCCGACTGCGGCCAGGACGGACCCGCCTTCGAGACACGGCGTGACGCCACGCGGGACGACTGGATCGCCCATCTCGACCGCGTGCAGGTCGAGGGGGGCTCGTCCGCACAACGGACGGCCTTCGCGACGTCGATGTACCACTCGCTGCTGAAGCCCTGCTTCGCGGTGGACGAGAGCCCGTTCTGGCCCGCGTCCGGTGCGTTCGTCTTCGACATCTGCACGATGTGGGACATCTACAAGACCCAGCTCCCGCTGCTCACCGCGATCGCCCCGGATCGCGCCGTCGAGTTGGTGCAGGCACTGCTGTCGGTGGTCGAGGAGGAGGGCAACCTGCCGATCGGCTACCGGATGGCGCGTGGCGCCGACCGCTTCTTCCGTCAGGCCAGCGCGCTGGCCCACACGTTGCTGGCCGACGTCTGCCAACTGGGGCTCCCCGGCATCGACTGGGACAACGCCCTGGTCCACCTGCACACCGACCTCCGTCGCGGCTACGGCGAGGACTTCCTCGAGAAGGGCGTGGCGCACCCGATCACCCACACGCTCGACCTCGCGTACGGCTACCACTGCACGGCCCGGGTCGCGCGACGGGTCGACGATCACGCCTTGGCGGACCAACTGGAGGCGATGGCCGCACGGTGGACCAATGCCTTCGACCCGGCAACGGGACTCCTCGTCGACTCGACGTACTACGAGGGTGGGCGTTGGAACTACTCGTTCCGACTGCTCCATGACATGGCCCAGCGCATCGACCTCGCCGGCGGCGACGCCGCGTTCGTGGAGATGCTCGACCGGTTCTTCGGTTTCGGCGAGCCGCCCGTCGAACAGTTGGGGTTCCCTCCCCGTGCCGACGACCTCGCTGCTGGGTATGCGCTCGATCGCTTCGAGGGTCTCAACAACGAACCCGACATGGAAGCGCCCTGGGCGTACCACTACGCCGGACGACCGGACCGCACCGCGGAGGTCGTTCACGCCGTGACCCAGAACCAGTTCGGCATCGGCCGCGGCGGGCTCCCCGGCAACGACGACTCGGGCGGACTCAGCTCGTGGTTCGTGTGGGCCACCCTCGGGTTGTTCCCGGTGGCCGGTCAGAACATCTTCCTCGTCAACGCCCCCGCCTTCCGCCGATCCCGACTCCGTGTCACCGGCGGCGACTTCGTCATCGACACGACCGGGTACCGCGAGCCCTCGCCCGACACGCCCCCGCAGTACGTGCAGTCGGCGACGTTGAACGGAAGTCCGCTCGAACGCTCGTGGATCGGTGGCGGTGACCTCCACGCGGGCGGCCGCCTCGTCGTCGACCTCGGTCCGCACCCGTCCGGATGGGCGACCGACACCCGCCCCCCTTCCCACCCACCGACCCGACCGTCACCGACCTGAGGACACGCCGATGTACGCCCCCACCCCCACCAAGCGCCTGGTCATCGTCGTGCGCGCCGATCCGGTCATCTGCGGTCACTCGGGCGAGGCGCGCAACCTGGCCGAGGCTGCGCTCGTCCGCGGCTTCGACGACGTCCGGATCGTGACGTGGCCCCTCGACGCGCTCGGCGATCTCCCCTGCAAACCGATGGACACCGTCCTGCCCTACTCGCCGGGCATCACCGTCGAGCGGCCCGTACCCGTCGGCGACTACAAGGTGCCCGACGGCCGTCACATCGCGGGCATGGTGGGCCGCCTCGTCGAACTCTTCACCGACGGGGTCCCGACGACCGCGATGTCGCTCTACCTGATGCCCCACGCCAACGTCGTCATGGAGGCACTCCACATCGCTCGTGCGATCGGCAAGCCGGTCGACGTCACCACCATCGCCGAGGCCGTGGGGTCCGACATCACCAACATCGTCCGGTCGTGCGTCGACCAGGGACGCTACGGGGCAGCGGCACAGGTCTATGCCACCTTCCTCGGCCACGACCGGTGTGTCGCGGTGTCGGAGTACACGAAGGCCTGCATCGTGGAATGGGCCGAGACGGTCGACCGGGGCTTCGGCACCACCTTCGCCGCCCAGTGCCGCGAGCGGGTCACGATCTCGTACCCCGCCGTGAACAGCCGCACGTTCACCGAGATCGACGACGGCGACATCGACCGCGCGCTCGCCGCTCGTGCCCTCGAGCGCGACGACTACGTGCTGTTCCTCTCACGGTTGACCCCCGCCAAGGGCGTGGACGACCTCATCGAGGGCTTCACGCGTTCCTGTGTCGCCCACACCCGCAAGTTGGTGATCGCCGGCAGCGGCGCCGCCGCCGGCGATCTCCGCGCGCAGGCGGCCGCCACCGGCCTGGGCGACCGCATCGTGTTCCTCGACGACGTCGACGACGACGAGAAGCGCATGCTGCTCGCCGGGTCCGCCGCCTACGTGCTGCCGAGCAAGCCGATGCAGGAGTTCGTCGAGACGTTCGGCATCGCACTCGTCGAGAAGATGCTCGCTGGTGGCGGGCCGATCATCACGACCGCGACGGGCGGCATCCCCGAAGCCGTGGGCGACTGCGCCACCATCATCCCGCCCGCTTCGCCTGCGGCCATCGCCGACGCGCTCGACGACGTGTTGTTGGTGATCAGTCCCGCCGAGCGGGCGGCCCGGGCGGAGAAGTCCCGGAAGTTCGCACTGCAGTTCGATCGCCTCAACGTGTTCGACCGGCTGTTCACCCCCGTGGACGCCTGAACCGCACGACCCCGCCCCGGGGCCGACCCGTGGGTCGCGGAACGTACCGATCGGTACGTTCGGTGTCGTTTCCGTATGCGTACGTGCCGATCGGTACGTTGCGCACGCCGGTCGCCGACCGCAGCGCGACGACCGGCGGCCGCGCTCAGGCCCCGACGGCCCCGGCGCGGAAGTGGCGCCGACACAACAGCTCGTAGGTGACGACGTCGCCGAAGAGCGGCTTCTCGTCCGGTGATGCCGTGTCGCCCACCACGATCGTGTCGCCTTCTCGGACCAGCACCCCGTTCACGAGGCGGGCGTTGTTCGTCGCCCGCTCGCCGCACCAACAGCGCGCCTCGACGTGGAGCTCGACACGCTCGTCGGCGACCTCGAACATCCGTCGGGTTCCGTCGAAGAGCACGCCACGGAAGTCGGTGAGGAGTCCGAATGCGTACACGTCGACGTCCAGGTCGTCGGCGATGCGGGCCAGTTGGTCGACCTGGTCCACCTCGTAGAACTGCACCTCGTCACAGACCAGGTAGTCGAGGCGGCCGTGTTCGTCGACGAAGGTCTGAGCGAGGTCGTGGAGGTCGAGATCCGGCGTGACCTCGATGGCCTGGACCGAGACCCCGAGCCGGCTCGAGACCCGTGCGCCCTCCCGGTCGAAGAGCGACAGCAGCATCCCCTGGCGCGACCGTCTCGACAGGTTGTGGTGGATCTGAAGTGCGAGCGTGCTCTTCCCCGAGCTCATGGTCCCGTAGGAGAAGCGGAGCAGACCCATCGCGAGCGTCAGGCGGGGGAAGCCACGAAGACCGGGATCAAGCGGTCGGTGTTCTCCTGGTACTCGGCGTACGAGGGGTAGACGGCGACGGCACGCTCCCACCACTGCGC
>JBFIHN010000237.1:0-5951 GCA_041601775.1 Acidimicrobiales bacterium | reverse complement strand
GCGCGCCTCTCCCGACTGATCGACGAACTGGAGGGCAGGATCCCACCAGACGAGGAGCCGTCGTCGCTGGAGCCGACCGAGGCCTCCGAGGTCGAGGACCGCTTCTCCGAGGCGCGCGGTGTCGTGGCCGCAGCCCAGGCGCGGGTGATGGCCCACGAAGCGGCGGCGTCCGCCCTGGCCGACGTCGAAGCAGCACTCGCCGAGGTCGAGGAGGCGCTGGACCAGCTCCCCGTCAGCCAACCGGATCACGCCGACTCCTCGGACGGGCTGGCCGCTGCCGAGGCGGCCGCCAGCGCGCAGGCCACGGTCGCCGAGCTCGCTGCTGCGGTCGACGCGACCGAGACGGAGTACCACCGTGCGGTCGAGGAACTGGCGGCCCTCCGCCACACGCTGTCCGAGCTCGAACACGAACCGCCGCCGGTGAACGAGATCGAGTGGTATCTGCTGGCCCGCCTGGCAGCGCAGCGCAACCAGTCGTTCGTGGGTTCCCTGCCCCTCGTGATCGTCGGTGCGCTCGACGACGTCGACGACGACGACGGCATGGAACACCTGCTCGATCGCCTCGAACGGATGGCGGGCGCCGTCCAGATCGTGCACATCACCGACGACCCGCGGATCCTCGGATGGGCCGACGGCCTCGACGACGATCGCGCCGCCGTGGTCCGGCCCGAGGTCGCACGCACGAGCGGAGCCTGACCGGCGGTCGGGGGTCCGCGCGCTCGGTCGCAGGCGCGTTGACGTCGGGACCTACGATGCCAGGTGACCACATGAACAGGCCTCAGGGGGAGCGCACTCGTGCCCGTGATCACCGAAGATGCCATCCGTTCGCTGGCGGAAGTCCGGAGTGACGGCGTCATCACGTCCTGTTATCTCGACGTCGACGGCGGCCGCTACGTGCGGGAGTCGGACTATGAGCGGGTCTTCGATGCCATGGTGCGACGATCGCGTCGCGACGGGTCGATCCAGCCCGAGGACGCAGACCTCGCGCGCATCGAGTCGCTGGTCCGGGGCGGCTTCGATCGCTCTCGCGTCCGCGGCATCGCGGTCTTCTCGTGCGCGTCCGACGACCTGTGGGAGGTGATCGAGCTCCCGATCCCGGTCCGCCCGCAGTTGGTGGCGAACACCTCACCCGCCGTGGGGCAGCTCGAGGGCGTCGTCCAGCAGAGCATCACCATCGGCGTGCTCCTGGCCGACAAGGTCCGCTCACGGGTCTTCGTCTTCAACCTCGACGAGCTCGTGGAACACCACGAGGCGATCGACGAGCTCGATCGGCCCTACGACACCATCGGTGAGCACGACCGCGGCGGCATCGACCACCACCGCGAAGAGATGGAGCATCAACACCTCCGCAGCGCGGCGCGACTCCTGTGGTCCGCGTTCCAGACCCACGGGTTCGACCACGTCGCCCTCGCCGTTCCCGAGCACTTCGCCGGTGAGCTCGAAGCCGATCTCCACCCCTACCTCCGTGAGCGGCTCCGCGGCGTGCTCGACATCGAGCCGACGGCGCCCGAACCGGTGGTCCGCGATGCGGTGCTGGCCATGGAGGCAGCGATCGAACGCGCCCGCGCCCAGGCGGTGGTCGAGGACCTGCGGTCGTCGCTCGGGGCGGGCGACCGTGCCGTCGCCGGGCTGCCCGACGTGCTCGATGCGCTGGCCGGACAGCGTGTGCAGCGGCTCTTGGTGTCCGACGGCTACGCCGTGGAGGGATGGCAGTGCCCGGCATGCGGGCGCTTGGCGGCCGTCGGCCGGTCCTGCCGGTGCGGCGGCGAGATGGAGCACGTGGACGACGTCGTCGAGTTGGCCGTCGACGACGCGCTCACGCAGTCGTGTGCCGTCGAGTTGTGCCGCGGGAATGCCGACCTCGACGTGCTCGGTCGCATCGGTGCCCTCCTCCGCTACTGAGCCAGCCGTCGGCCACCACATCGGCATCGACGTCGGCGGGACCAAGCTCCTCGGGGTCGTCGTCGATCCGACGCGCCCGGCGACTCCGATCCGACAGGCGCGGGCGCCGACGCCGCGGGGGACGGAGGCGCTGGTCGGGGCCATCGAGGCGATGGCCGACGAACTCGATCCGGGCGGGACCGCGGCCGTGGGCGTCGGGCTGCCCGGCCTCGTCGACCGCCAGGATCGCTTCCGGTACGGACCGAACCTTCCCGGCGTCGTCGACGTCGACGTCGGGGCGCTGCTCCGGGCCCGACTCGGCCGGCCGGTGGTGGCCGACAACGACGCCACGTGCGCCACCGTGGCCGAGTTCGCCTTCGGCGCGGGGGCCGGGCATGACGACGGGATCCTGGTGACCTTCGGAACGGGCATCGGGGCCGGGATCGTGGTCGACGGGGCGATCCGTCGTGGTCACCAGGGTTTCGCCGGCGAACCCGGGCACATGGTCATCGACCCGAGCGGGCCGGACTGCCCGTGCGGTCGGCGCGGTTGCTGGGAGCGCTTCGCATCCGGCTCGGCGCTCGGTCGGCTCGGTCGGGAGGCCGTCGCCGCCGGACGCGCGAGCGCAGTGGGCCGCCTCGCCGGCGACGTCGACGCCGTCCGCGGGGAACACGTCGTTGCGGCGGTGCGTGCCGGCGATCGCGAGGCCGGCGGGGTCCTCGACGAGTTCGCCTGGTGGATCGCCGCCGGGATCGCGAACCTCGTCGACATCCTCGATCCCTCGATCGTGGTGCTCGGTGGCGGCGTCATGGACGCCGCAGACGTCCTGGTCGACCGTGTCGACGCCGCGCTCCCGGCGCAGGTCATGGGATCGGCGCACCGGACGCGGGTGGCGATCGTGGCGGCACAGGCGGGCGAGTGTGCCGGCGCCGTGGGCGCCGCACTCATCGCCGCTCGTTCAGTGTGACCCGTGCCGATCGAGCGCGGCGCGGATCTCGGTCCACGCGGCCTCGGAGCCCTCGTAGCCGCGGGTCGAGGAGAACTTGTGGGGCTCGAGGTCCTTGTAGATCGAGAAGAAGTGCTCGATCTCGGCCCGCAGATAGCTGGGCACGTCCTCGATCTCGGGGACCCGCTCCCACCGGGGATCGCCGGCGGGCACGCAGATGATCTTGGCGTCGGGCCCGGCGTCGTCGGTCATCCAGAACACGCCGACGGGCCGGGCGGTGATCCAACATCCCGGAAACGTGGGCTCCTCCATGATCACCAGGGCGTCGAGCGGGTCGCCGTCCTCGCCCAGGGTGTCGGGGATGAAGCCGTAGTCGGCGGGGTACACGGTGGCCGAGAAGAGCCGACGGTCGAGACGGAACACATCACGCTCGTGGTCGTACTCATACTTGTTGCGACTGCCTCGGGGGATCTCGACGACGACTTCAACGGTGTCCATCGCCACACAATTGCATTCCTGAGCCGGTGGGGGGTGAGCGATACGGTGAAGACATGGAGTTCCGCCGCATCACCGGCTTGCCGCCGTACGTGTTCACGATCATCGACGGACTGAAGCAGGAAGCCCGGCGAGCAGGTGAGGACGTCATCGACCTCGGCTTCGGCAATCCCGACCTGCCCTCACCCGACGTCGCCGTCGAGAAGCTGGCCGAAGCGGCCCGGCTCGGCCGGAACCACCGGTACTCGCAGTCGAAGGGCATCCCGAAGCTCCGACAGGCCGCCGCCGACCTGTACCTGCGTCGCTTCGGCGTGGTCCTCGACCCCGACACCGAGATCGTGTCGACCATCGGCGCCAAGGAGGGGTACTCGCATCTGTGCTGGGTGCTGCTCGGTCCCGGCGACTCGGCGCTCGTCCCCTCACCGAGCTACCCGATCCACCTCTGGGGCCCGTTGTTCGCCGGCGCGAGCATCCGCGAGATCCCGATGTACGGCGACGGCAACCTGCTCGAGCGGATCCAGCACCAGTTCATGTACTCGTGGCCCCGGCCCCGGGTGATCGTGGTGTCGTTCCCGCACAATCCGACCACGACCTGCGTGGACCTCGACTTCTTCCAGGGCCTGGTCGACTTCGCCCGGGAACAAGAGGTGGTGATCGTCCACGACAATGCGTACGCCGAACTGGGCTTCGACGGGTTCCAGCCGCCGTCGATCCTGCAGGCCGAAGGGGCCAAGGAGTGCGCCGTCGAGCTCTACTCGATGACCAAGGCGTTCTCGATGGCGGGGTGGCGGGTGGCGTTCATGGCCGGCAACCCCGAGGTCGTCGGCGCACTCGCCAAGCTGAAGAGCTACCTCGACTACGGCACCTTCCAGCCGATCCAGATCGCTGCCACGGTGACGCTCAACGAGGCGACCGAGTATCCCAAGGAGGTCAACGCCATCTACCAGTCGCGTCGTGACGCACTGTGCGACGGCCTCGACCGCATCGGCTGGGAGATGCCCCGTCCCAAGGGAACGATGTTCGCCTGGGCCCCGATCCCCGAGCCCTACAAGCACCTCGGGTCGGTCGAGTTCGCCAAGATGCTGGTCACCGAGGCCAACGTCGCCTGCTCACCCGGCGTCGGGTTCGGCCCGGGGGGCGAGGGGTTCGTGCGTTTCGCCCTGATCGAGAACGAACAGCGGATCCACCAGGCCATGCGGGGGCTGAAGCGGGCGCTGCCCGAACTCCAGGGCGACGACCAGGGCGTCTGAGTTCAGGCCGAGCGCTGGGCCTGTTCGGGCACCGGTGCCCCGCCGAGTCCGTGACGGCAGAAGTCGATGACCTCGCCGGCGACGTCGGCGGGCGCTCGTCCGCGGCCGAGCAGCTGGGTGCGGGCCAGCACGGAGCTGACGCCGAGGACGGCCTGCGAGATCACGACCGGGTTCCCGTCGGGGATCGTGCCGGCGTCCATGGCCTCCTGGATGAGCTTCTGGGTGTCGGCCAGGGCGACCTTCTCGCCCTTGCGGATCCCCGACGCGAAGCTGGCCTCGGTGCGGGCGAACTCGATGAGGACGTAGAGGTTCCGGTGGGTGTTCCACCACTCCATCGACGCGCGGATGCCCACCTCGAGGCGCGCCAGCGGGTCGGTCTCGTCGCCCATGGCGTCCCACTGCGCCCGCCGGAGCGCCCGCTCGCCGTCGCGGAGGATCTCGATGAAGAGCTCCTCCTTCGACTCGAAGTACCAGTAGAAGACGCCCTTGCCGACACCGAGTCCGTCGACGAGCTCGGCGACCGACGTCGGGTGGTAGCCGTTCTCGGCGAAACGCGAGGTCGCGAACTCCATGAGTTCGTTCCGTCGCTGCGCACCGCGGGGGGTCAGTTGCCTGGCCATGGAGCGAGCGTACTTGACTGCCCGGTCAACTCTGGGCCCCCGAGTGCACCGGACAATCGTCTTCGGCCCGTCCAGCGGCGGAAACCAGCCGTTCACGATCGGGTCGTACGGTGCGATCCATGGAGACCTACATCGTTCGTGTGTGGCTGCCCGATCGCCCGGGAGCGCTGGGCCAGGTCGCGAGCCGGATCGGCGCCGTCCGGGCAGAGATCGTCGGCATCGACATCCTGGAACGGGCAGCGGGCCGGGCCATCGACGAACTCGCGGTGCAGGTACCCGAGGCCGGGCTTCTCGATCTGTTGATCAGCGAGATCCGGGCCGTCGACGGTGTCGACGTCGAAGAGGTCCGTCCGGTGGACGGCCTCACCCACGACCCCAGGGCCGACGCCCTGGAGACGGCAGCGATCATCGTCGGCGCAGCCGACCGGGACGACCTGCTCGACGCCGTCGTCAGTCACGGAAGGCGCGTGCTGGGCGGGGCATGGGCCGCCGTGGTCCGCCTCGACGACCACGCCGTCCATGCCGTCGACGGCGACGCCCCGTCCGCCGCGTGGATCGTGGCCTTCGTCGAAGGCAGCCGGTCGGCGGCGCATGCCGCCGCACCCGGAGACGGGGGACCGGACGACGTGGTGTGGGCACCCCTGCCCGCGACCGGACTCGCCGTGGTCGTCGGTCGGGTGGGCTCGGGGTTCCGGGCTCGCGAGCGGCGTCAGGTGGCCGCGCTGGCGCGGATCGCCGACACCCGGCTCGTCGACTTCG
>JBFIHN010000236.1:0-5982 GCA_041601775.1 Acidimicrobiales bacterium | reverse complement strand
TCTGGTGAACAGATGCGTCACCTCATGGTGACCATCGTTCACCAGAACGCTGATGCACCGCGACCCCTGCCGTTCTGGTGAACAGATACGTCACCTCATGGTCACCGTCGTTCACCAGAACGGTTGGGGTGGGGCGGGGTCAGGCGGAGAGGGCGGGCTCGGTGCCCAGGAACTCCAGCCAGTCGCTCGGGACCGAACCCACCACGACGGAGATCCACGAGAAGCCGCGGGGCACCGTCGGGGTCGACAGCAGCGTCATCGACGTCTCGTGCAGGAGACGGTCTCGCTTGTGCAGGTTGCAGCTCCGGCAGGCCGCCACCACGTTCTCCCAGACGTGCTGGCCGCCCTTGGCCCGCGGGATGATGTGGTCGATCGACTCGGCCGGGCCGTCGCAGTACTGGCAGCGGTGACCGTCACGGGCGAACACCGATCGGCGGTTGAGGGCCGCACGGCGACGGAACGGGACCTTGACGTAGTGACGGAGCCGGACCACGGACGGCACGTCGATCACGAGATGTTCGGAGTGGAACTGCGTGCCCGACGGCGAGACCAGCACGGCCTTGTCGCTGAGGAGGAGCACCGTGGCCCGCCGGGACGAGACCACCGACAGCGGCTCGTACGTGGCGTTCAGCACCAGTGCCCTCGACATCCCCGGGACCTAACCCTCGGTCCCGGCCAGCGATCGCACGGATTTCGACCATCGCAACCAGGTCACGACGTCGTCCGCCACCAACGGGGCGCCGGGATCGCCGTAGGCGGTCGTCATCCGGAACGCCATCCAGTCACGGTCCGGCACCGGGAGGAACGGTCGTCTCGCCCACCACCGGTCCGGGGCCAGCACCCGGAGCTGACGGAGGGCGGAGGGCCACAACCCCGGGCGGACGGCAACCGCAGCGGCCGTCGCGACGATCCCCCGCGGGATCAGCGCGCCTGTTGCTCGCGCCATGAGGCTCCTGGCTCGGTTGCTCGCGGCTCCTTGGGGAGGCCGAGCACCATCTCGCCCAGGATGTTGCGCTGGATCTCGCTCGACCCTGCGTAGATCGTGCCGGACCGAGCGTTCATGAACGTCCCCACCCACGACGCCGAGTCGTTCGGGGCGCCCGGGTCGTCGGTCTGGAAGCTGCTCGCCGGCGCCCGACCGGTGGGCACGGTTGCGTCCACGCCGAACAGGTCGAGCGCGAGTTCGGTCGCCTTCTTGTGGTACTCGGACCAGAACAGCTTGAACATGCCGGCCTCGGGACCGGGTGACCCGCCGTTGAGGTAGGCGGTGAGCGTGCGCAGCCCGCTGTAGCGCATGATCTCGACGGCCGAATAGGCCTCGGCGAGGCGCTGGCGGACGACAGGATCGTCGTCCTTGCCGCGATCGCGGGCCAACTGCTCGAGGCGGTCGTACTCGATGCGGAACATGACGGGGAACGTCGCCGCCGCCTCGCCACGCTCGTAGCCGAGCAGGGTCATCGCCACCGCCCAGCCGTTGTTGATGCCGCCGACCACGTTCTCCTTCGGGCAACGGGCGTCGGAGAAGAACACCTCGTTGAACTCGGAGTCGCCGGTCATCATCTCGATGGGCCGGACCTCGACGCCCGGCTGGTCCATGGGCACGAGCAGGAACGTGATGCCCTTGTGCTTGGGCTGGTCGGGATCGGATCGGGCGACGACGAAGATCCAGTTGGCGAGATGGCCGGCCGACGTCCAGATCTTCTGTCCGTTGATCACCCATTCGTCGCCGTCGAGGACCGCCCGGCACCCGACGTTGCCCAGGTCGGAACCCGCGTTGGGCTCGGAGTAGCCCTGGCACCACTTGTGTTCGCCGCTGAGGATCTTGGGGATGAAGTACGCCTTCTGCTCCTCGGTCCCCCACTGCAGGATGGTGTTGCCGACCATCTGGATCGAGAAGACGTCGTTCATGCCGCCCGTGGGGACGCCGGCCTTGGCGAACTCCTCGGCCAGGACGACCTGCTCCTCCTCGCTGAGGCCGGGGCCGCCGTACTCCTGGGGCCAGGACGTGGCCAGGAGATCGTTGTCGGCCAGGGTCTGACGCCACTGCTCCATCCACGGGAGGACCTCGGCGTGTGGCAAGGCACCGATGCCTCGCCAGTCCGAAGGGAGCTTCTCGGCCAGGAACGCCTGGACCTTCTCTCGGTACTGCTCGGCGGACTCGCCCCACGTGGGTTGCATGGGGAAGATTCTTGCAGACCGACGCGGCCGATCCACCGAACCTGATGCTCGTCAGCGCACGGGCAGGCCGTGCTCGCCGGCTCGGAGGGCCACCGCTGCGGCGCCGACCAGTGGCCCGTCGGCCCCGAGTCCCGCCGGCACGATGACGGTTCCCCTCGAGTAGTCGAGGGTGCACAACCGGTCGATCTCGGCCTGCGCGGCGCGGAAGAACGGCTCGCCGAACCCGAGGGCGACCGAACCGGCCACCACGGCGAGGCCGAGATCGAGGAGGTTCGCCACCGACGCGACGGCACGCCCCACCAGGACGCCGGTCCGTTCCACGACGGTGGGCGATGCCGCGGCGGCGGGCTGGCCGGTGCGTACGGCGAGCCCCGTTCCGCTGGCCTCGGTCTCGAGCAGCCCGGCCGGATGGGCCTCCCAGGCCTCGGTGCCCTCGGCGACGAAGACGTGGCCGATGTGTCCGGCGTTGCCGGCGGCCCCGTCGAGCAGCCGACCGCCGGACACGATTCCGCCCCCGATCCCGGTCGACACCACCATCGCGACGTAGTCGTCGACCCCGACCGCGGCACCCTTCCAGCCCTCGGCGAGGGCCAGGGCCTTCGCGTCGTTGTCGACGTGGACGACGGCGTCGAGGTGGGCGGCGAGCCTCGCTCGGAGCGGGAACTCCCGCCATGCGGGGATGTTCAGGGGCGAGACGGTCTCGCCGCCACCGGTCATCGGGCCGCCGCAACCGACCCCGACCGCGACGATCGGGTGTCCGTGTCGCACCTCGTCGAGCAGCGAGGTGACGTCGGCGAAGAGCGCTTCGCCGGTACCCCGCGCCGCGGTCGGCCGTCGGGCACGCGCCAGGATCTCGCCGGTGTCGTCGACGACGCCGGCCTCGAGCTTGGTACCGCCGATGTCGAGTGCGAGGGTGACCATCGCCCCACGGTACGCGGCCGCCCCACAAGACCCCGCCGGCGGCACCTAGTCTCCGCAGTTCAGCCCGCTGTCCCCGAACACGAACACGGAGCACTGGTGGCCACGAGTCAACGCCCGGTACCCCACGCCGCTCCCGCAGGCACCTTTGCCGACGCATGCGACCGCCTCGCCGACGCCGTCGAATCCGTGATCTGCGGAAAACGCGACGTCATCGAACTCGTGATCGCCGCGCTGCTCGCCGACGGGCACGTCCTGCTCGAGGACATTCCCGGCGTCGGCAAGACCAGCCTCGCCAAGGCCCTGGCCGCGTCGATCGACGGCGAGTTCGGTCGGGTCCAGTTCACGCCCGACCTGTTGCCGACCGACGTCTCCGGCGTCAGCATCTTCCATCGGGGACGTGACGAGTTCGAGTTCCGTCCCGGCCCCGTGTTCGCCAACATCGTCCTGGCCGACGAGATCAACCGCGCCTCGCCCAAGACGCAGTCGGCGTTGCTCGAGGCCATGGCCGAACGCCAGGTCACCGTCGACGGAACGACCTACGGACTCACCGCACCGTTCCTCGTGATCGCCACCCAGAACCCGATCGAACACGAGGGCACGTTCCCGCTCCCCGATTCGCAGCTCGACCGCTTCTTGATGCGCATCGACGTCGGCTATCCCGGGCCGGCCGCCGAACTGGCCATGCTCGACAGCCACGGACGGACCGACCCGCTCGATGCCGTCACCCCGGTGATGACCACCGCCGAGATCCTCGCCTTGCGCGATGCCGCCACCGCACTCCACGTGGCCGCGCCGCTCAAGCAGTACCTGGTGCAGCTCGCCGAAGCCACCCGGGCCCATCCCCAACTCGAGCTCGGGATGTCACCGCGAGCGACGCTCAGCATGCTCCGGGTGACCCGGGTGTGGGCGGCGATGGCCGGGCGGAACTTCGTGACCCCGGACGACGTGAAGCACCTGGCCGAGCCGGTCCTCTCCCACCGGTTGCTGGTGACCCCCGAAGCCGACCTCCAGGGCATCTCGTCGAGCGCGATCCTCGAGGACGTGCTCGACTCGGTTCCCGTCCCGCGACCCCGCCCCGCCTGACCATGCGGCCGACCAGACATGGCTTGCTGGTCGCCGTCGGCGCCGCTGGCCTCGTCGCGCTCGGCCGCTTCCTCGGACTCCCGGAACTCTTCGCCATGGGGGCCGCGGTCGCGATGCTCGCCGTCGCCTGCGCGCTGTGGGTGAGCACGCGCTCGATCGACGTCGTCGTGTCACGCAGCGTCCGGCCGAGCCGGGTCCACGTCGGCAATCCGTGCACGGTCGAGGTCCAGGTCCGCAATCGCGGCCGACGGACGTCACCCGTCCTCCGGTTGCACGACCCCGTCACCGGAACCGCGGGCGCCGACCTGTTGTTGGCACCGATCCCCGTGCGCAAGAACGCGAAGGTCACCTACCGCCTCCCGACGACCACCCGTGGCCTCGTCACCGTCGGGCCGATGAGCGTGGAGGTCACCGATCCGTTCGGCCTGGCGACCGCACGCAACCGGGCCAGCGGACCGGTGGAGATCACGGTCCTCCCACGCATCGACGAGATCCCGCCGCTGCCTCGCACGGTCGGACCCGACCCCGACGGCGGCGCAGAGACCGGTTCACTCGGCCGGGTCGGCGAGGACTTCGCTGCCCTGCGTCCCTACGTGATCGGCGACGACCTGCGCCGTGTGCACTGGCCGTCGTCGGCTCGGACCGACGACGAACTCCTGGTGCGACAGGACGACATCCCGTGGCAGGGACGCATCTGCATCGTGATCGACCTCCGTCGCGAGGCCCATGACGTGGACACGATCGAGCGAGCGGTCTCCGCCGCAGCGTCGATCCTGCGCACCCACCTGCGACGAGGCGACCACGTGCGCCTGGTCTCGACCACCGGCGTCGACACCGGCTACGGGACCGGCGCCTCCCACCTCGACAGCATCCTCGAGTACCTGGCGATCGCCGACCGGTCGGGCCGGGGCACGATGCACGGCGCGCTCGACCTGGCCGAGCGAGGCGCGACCGGCGCCCTCGTCGTCGTGACCGGTCGTCCCAGTGGACCGGACCTCGACGCCGTCGAGGCGATCGGCCCCTCCATCAGCCTCCGCCGGATCGTGCGGTTCGACGTCGCCGACCGGTCGTCGACCTCGCGCCGCACCCAGGTGCTGGGGGTCCCGCCCGGGGCATCGTTCGCCGACGCCTGGACCGAGGCGACACCGTCGAAGGGCCGGACGTCCGCGACCCGACGAGCGAGTGCTCGTCGACGGACCGCAGCGCGATGACCGCGGCGACCACGAGCGCGACGCCCGGCACCCGGGCGTCGGGGAACAGGACGCCTGGGATCAGGACACCGGGGACCAGCGGCCGATCGGATGCGCTCCCGCTCGCCCTGCTCTCGGAGATCGCACTCACCGCCGTGACCCTCGCCGGCGTCCTCGGACTCCGGCGGGCGTTCGTGGGCACGGAGTGGTTCCCCGGGCTCGCCACCCAGGCGATCGCCGCCCACGGCCTCGCTGTGGTCCTGCGTCGCCGCGGCGTGTCGTTGCTCGCGTCGATGGCCGCCCTGGCGGTCGTCGGGTTCCTCGCCGTCGCCTGGGTCCATGCTGGCGAGACGACGGCGTTCGGGATCCCGACCGGCGACACCTTCAGCGCGTTGGCGACGGCTTTGAACGACGCCGGCACCGTGTTCTCGGAGGTGAAGGCGCCGACGGACGCACTCCCCGGTTTCCTGATCGCCTCGTCGGCTGCGGTGTGGGTGGGCGTCGCGCTCGCCGACTGGGCGGCGTTCCGCGTGGGCGCGTCGCTCGAGGCGACGTTGCCGTCGGCGACGTTGTTCCTGCTCACCGCCGTGCTCGGGGCCGACGTCGACCG